>CAZQDO010000059.1:0-17716 GCA_964592085.1 uncultured Anaerolineae bacterium
AGAAGCCTTTGAGCCTCCAAAACCTGAAACCCAAAAACCAAAAACCAAAACTGATTTTTGCTGCCCTGCTCGTTCTGGTAGGAATGTCACTTCTCGCCTCACGAGTCCCTGTCCGCCATCTCCTGCTGAACTGGACGGGCGAGGAGGACCTGCTGCCCCAGGTGCGAGGGGTGTTCCAACTGGCCTCCAACCTGACCCGTCCGCAGCCAGAGACCAAACCTCACGTCCCTGTGTCCTACACCGATGTCAGTCCCTTCGGCATCAACGTGTTTCTGGAGCTAGAAGTGGAGCCAGAGAAGCGAGAGCGCGCTTTGCAGATGATCAGCGAGGCCGGCTTCAAGTGGATTCGCCAGGAGTTTCCCTGGGAGGAAATCGAAATCCAGGGTAAGGGCGATTTCTACGATCACAAGTGGGACAAAAGCGCCTGGGAGAAATACGACAACATCGTGGACCTGGCTGAGAAGTATGAACTGGAAGTTATCGCTCGTTTGGATAACCCTCCAGCCTGGTCGCGAGCAGCAGGCGATGAGATGGGCACCTCCGCCCCGCCCGATGACTACGCCGACTTCGGCGACTTCGTCTACACCGTAGTGGATCGGTACAAAGGCCGCATCAAGTATTACCAGATCTGGAACGAGCCCAACATCTACCCGGAGTGGGGCGAGCAGCCGGTGGATCCCGAGGCCTACACGGAGCTGCTCAAGATCGGCTACACCCGCGCCAAAGAGGCCGACCCCGATTGCGTGATCATCAGCGGGGCGCTGGCCTCCACCATCGAACTCGGCCCGCGCAACCTGAATGACTTCATTTTCCTGCAGCGGATGTACGGTGCCGGCGCCGGGGATTACTTCGACATCCTGGCCATGCAAGGCTACGGCCTGTGGTCGGGCCCTTACGACCGGCGGATGCGGCCTCGGGTCATCAACTTCTCCCGCCCCCTCTACATCCGCGACATCATGGTCAAAAACGGCGACGAGGCCAAGCCCATCTGGGTCTCCGAGATGAACTGGAACGCGCTCCCCCTCGACCATCCCGCCTATCCCGGTTATGGCCGGGTGACGGAGGAGCAGCAGGGCCGCTACGTCGTGGAGGCATACAAGCGGGTCCAGGCAGAGTGGCCCTGGGTGGGCGTGGTCAACTTCTGGTTCTTCAAGCGCCCTGACGATTCGGAGAAGGACCAGGCCTGGTACTACTTCCGCATGGTTGAGCCCGATTTCACCCCGCTGCCCGTTTACGATGCTGTGAAAGAGTATACTCACTAACCGCGACCAGCAAAACCGAATCGAGGGAAGGTTCACATGATGAGGCCACACACAACGAAGTCCAGGCTGGTGTTGGCCGCGCTTATCCTATTGCCCTTCTCCATCCTTCTCTTTGGGCCGGCAGGGGCATGGGCGCAGCTCCATACCTGGGCAACAAGTTATGGGGGGACGGATGGGGAGGGGGCCTGGACCATTCAGCAGACCTCCGATGGCGGCTACGTGGTGGCTGGCTGGACGTGGTCCTTCGGGGCGGACGATTCGGATTTCTGGATCCTGAAGCTCGGAGCGGATGGCACGGTCCAGTGGGAGAAGACCTACGGGGGGAATGATGATGAGGCGGCCGACCTGATTTACCAGACCTCTGATGGCGGCTATGTGGTGACCGGCTACACAGCGTCCTTTGGAGCGGGCAGCATTGATGTCTGGGTCCTGAAGCTCGATGGGAACGGCGACATCCAGTGGCAGAAGACCTATGGGGGGGATGATGAGGACGAAGCCGTGGGCATTCAGCAGACCACTGACGGCGGCTATGTGGTGGCTGGCGAGACCAGGTCCTTTGGAGCGGGTGCTTGGGATGTCTGGATCCTGAAGCTCAATGAAGACGGCACGGTCCAGTGGCAGAAGACCTATGGGGGGAAGCAGTCGGATACGACCTCCGCCGATCCCATTCAGCAGACCCCTGATGGCGGCTATGTGGTGGCCGGCCGGACAGCGTCCTTCGGAAAGGGCGGATACGATGTTTGGGTTCTGAAGCTCGATGAGAATGGAGCCATCCAATGGCAGAAGACCTACGGGGGGTACGATTACGACGAAGCCCACTCCGTTCGGCAGACCTCCGACGGCGGCTATGCGGTGGCCGGCTTCACGTGGTCTTTTGGAGCGGGCGACTGGGACATCTGGATTCTGAAGCTCGATGGGAACGGAGCCATTCAGTGGCAGAAGACGTTTGGAGGAACGGAAAGTGATTGGACCTGGTCCGTTCATCAGACCTCCGATGGCGGGTGCGTGGTGGGTGGCGGGACAGAATCCTTCGGAGCGGGCGGCGACGATGTCTGGGTTCTGAAGCTTGATCAGGACGGCACCCTCCAGTGGCAAAAAACCTATGGGGGGCAAGACGATGATAGTGCCGTGTCCATTCGGCAGACCTCCGACGGCGGCTACGTGGTGGCCGGCGGGACGGAATCCTATGGAGCAGGCGACCGGGATTTCTGGGTTCTAAAGCTCGATGAGGACGGCAATATCCCTGGATGCCCCCTCGCAGCGGCCTCTGGTGCTATCGTCGAGCCGGAAGGAGTCGAGCTGGCCTACTCCGGCGGTGCTATCGTCGAGGACACAGAGGTTAGCGGTGTTAACTCCACGGCCAAGCCTTCTAATTCACACGCCACGATCGGGGATACCCGGATAGGCCCGCTAGATTCAGAGGCTTCGGTCAGCACTCAGTGCTATCATGAGAGCACACCAACCGCCACACCAACGGCGACCAGTACCTTCACACCTACCAGCACGCCAACCGCTACCCCAACCTGCACAAGCACTCCAACAGCCACGCCTACCCCCACTGACACGCCAACGCCGACCAATACGCCGACCATCACCCCAACAGCTACCCCCACCGACACGCCAACGCCAACGGTCACTCCCACCTCAACGGCGACGCCAACAACCATCTACCACATCTATTTGCCGTTGCTATTGAAGTACTACCAGTAAGCATGGCATAAAGAGAGCCCTCTTTGCTGCGGAGGAGCGAAGGGGGTGTAGTGAGATGATAGGTTCCACCGCTATGTAGGGTACAGACGTTCGTCCGCCTCTCTTGAGGATTGGACTACCTGTTGGGCACTACTGAGCTAGAACCACAATATATAGTAGTTGGCCATGAAAGCGGACAAGCCTATTTGCCCGCTACACAACGGTTATTGACGAAATAGGGATGGCATAGTATAATGGGGGCTAACGACAAGAAAAGCCCCGGCTGGTTTGGAGGTCAGACAATGCCCAGGATAGCGAGCTTTGGAGAAACTCGGAACGTAGCGGTCACGGTGTTGGTGGACAACAGGGCCGACTTGATCGTCAAGTCAACTGACACGGTGAAGTACTACACTGAGGAGCCGCTGCTGGCCGAACATGGCTTTGCGGCCCTGATTGATCTCAAGGACGCTGGCATCAGAATCCTGTGGGATGCGGGCATCACCCAAATCGCGCTGCTGGAGAACATGAGGCGCATGGAGGTGGGCCCGGCGACGGCGGAGGGCCTCGCTATCGACAAAATCGCGCTGAGCCATGGCCACGGGGATCATACCGCCGCGGTGACGGACGTTCTCAAAGCCATTGCCGCTAGACCAAAGCCCAAAGAGTGGGCGCAGTATCCCACACCGGAGGAGATACGCAGTTGGGTGCCAGGACGCCGCGTGCCGCTAATCACCCACCCCGCGGCTTTTCGGGAGCGTTGGGGCAAGAACAAGGATGGCACTGTATACGGCCCGGTTCTTCCGCCGCCACGGGATGAGTGGGAGGCGGCCGGTGCAGACATCATCCTCTCAGAAGGGCCTTATGAGCTGGGGCCGGGATGCTGGACCACGGGGTTCGTCCCTCGTCTGAGCTTTGAGAAATCGGGCAGGTCCTCAACGCGGGCCTATCGTCAAGGGGATGCGTTCCTCTAAGATGACATTGACGAGGATCAGGCCATCGTCATCAATGTCAAGGACAAGGGGCTGGTCATCGTCTCCGGCTGTGCCCATTCGGGTATCGTGAATACGGTGAACTACGCGCGAGAGATCAGCGGCGTGGATGAGGTCTGGGCCATCCTCGGTGGGTTCCATCTTGCCAGGGCGAAGGACGACGAGATTCAGCACACCATTGCCGCGATCAAAGCGCTCAGCCCGACGCTGATTTCCCCTTCGCACTGCACTGGCTTTGGGGCCATCAGCCAATTCGCCACCCAGATGCCAGATGAGTTCGTGTTGGGCGCAGTGGGCGCGACGTATTTGTTCTAGCCAGACAAGGAGCGAATGAGAAAATACCATCACCTGGGCATACCAACAGATTTGCCTCGCGAGGGAGAGACCTATCTCGCGGAATTCAAGATGTTCGTTTCCGGCTACGAAACCAGCCCCTACGGCATTGAGTGGATGCGTTTCGAGGCCGACTGTCCTCTGCCTGAGCTAGTGAAAACTGTGCCCCACATTGCTTTTGAGGTAGATGATCTTGTGACCGAGCTTGCAGGGAAAGAGATTCTCATCGAGCCAAACAGCCCATCTGAAGGCATCACTGTGGCGTTCATAGTTGACAACGGCGCACCTGTTGAATTCCTGCAATTTGAACAGTGATCATTCCCGCTCGCCAGGGACGACAGCCCTGGGATTTTGCGGCGGAAACTCACTACAGCTCAGAGGAGCTGGGGATGACCGGGTGACGGAAAGGCACTGGTTGACTGTCTGACATGAACGAAACTCTACAATGACTACCACTTATCTGCAGAAGCTGCGCCTGTTCAGTCGAAACCTGTGCCTCTATCTAATCACTTCTACGCTGATTGGGCTCACCTGGGAGGGCATCCGCGCTGTATTGTTCAACCTCTACCTGCTGCGATTGGGCTACGGTCCAGGATTCGTCGGTCTGATCAATGCGCTGGGCACGCTTGTTTTTTCCGTCTTCTGTCTGCCTGCCAGCGCGTTCGGCACACGCTGGGGCAATCGTCGCACGTTGATCATCGGAGTGAGCCTGATGGTGGTTGGCCTGGGACTGCCACCCCTGGCCGGGTTCATGCCAGCCGACTGGCAGTCTGGATGGCTGTTGGCGACCTCTGTGCTTACCTATCCTGGCGTGGCTCTGTATCACGTCAACAGCATCCCGTTCTTGATGAGCGCCACCGGACCAGAGGAGCGCAACCACGCCTTCTCGGTACAGATAGCGCTCGCACCCCTGGCTGGATTCGCCGGCAGCCTGATTAGCGGCGTGTTGCCGAGGGTCTTTGCAACGGCGCTAGGCGTCTCTCCAGAGGATCCGGCATCCTACGGCTACCCGATGTTGATCGCCGCCCTGCTGCTCATTCCCGGTGTTCTGGCGCTGTTGCCCGTGAGTGAGGTCAGTCCCAAGCAGGCACAGAAGCGTGTAGCCAGGGCTGGTCGTGCTCCTTATGGCCTGATCATCATCATAGTGCTGGTCATGTTACTCAGGTTCGCAGGCCGGGGAGCGGTTAGCACCTTCTTCAACGTTTATCTGGATGCTGGCCTCCATGTCCCCACGGCTCTGATTGGCACGCTATCGGCCACCGCTAGACTGCTATCGGTGCCGGTGGCCCTGGCTACCCCTCTGTTGATAGCGCGTTGGGGCAATGGCCGCACTATCGTCGTGGGGTTGTTGGGTATCGCTGTCAGCATGCTGCCGCTGGCGCTCATCCCGCACTGGGGCGCTGCCGGCCTCGGTTTCATGGGCGTGACCGCCTTCTTCTCGGCGACAACCGCGCCCTTCCGTGTCTTCAGCCAGGAGATCGTATCACCAGGCTGGCGGACAACCATGGCCGGCGCCCTCATGATGGGGGCAGGACTAAGCTTTTCAGCGATGGCCCTGGGCGGCGGCTACGCTATCGCATCTCTGGGTTACCGCGGCCTCTTCTTGGCCAGCGCAGGTTTGACGGTGTTTGGGGCGCTGCTCTTCTGGGCCTACTTCCGCGTGCCGCGTGGAGAGCTCGCCAGCCGTTCCACTCCGGATCTGGCGAATTAGGTCACGAGTAGTTACGTTCAGAAAACCATTTGCCCGAGCAGCCAGGCTGTTTGCCGATGTCACGCAAGGCGTGCCCGACATCGCGGGCACCCTGGCTTGATGTGTGGCTGAAAGGAGCGCAAACATGATGACGAAAGCACAACGAGACTGGGGGCAGTTTGTCCTGCTCCTCATTGATGTTCAGCGAGATTTCTGGTCGGAGCGAGTGGCGGGAGGTTTCCCTGACTTTCCAGCCAACGTCGCCCGGCTCCTGGCCTTCTGTCGGAGCGAAGGTCTAGAGATTGTCCACCTACGCGCCAGCTTTAAGCCAGACATGTCCGATTGGATGCCGACGTACAAACTGCGGGGGCGCATTCCCTGCGTCGAGGGGACGGCTGGGGTAGAGACGGAGCCTTTTGCCCTCGATAAGCCCGGTGAAAAGGTCATAGTCAAGCAAACGTTCGACGGCTTCCACAACCCGGAGTTGTTGCGGTATCTACGACAAAACGGGAAGCGGTTCGTGCTAACGGCTGGGTTGGTCACCTCTGTCTGTGTGTTCCTGACCACGGCATCGGCCATGCAGAAGGGTTTTCTGGCCACCATAATCGAAGACTGCTGTGCAGGTCATCCGCAGATGCACGAACAAACGCTGGAAACGTACCAGTTCATGTTCCAACGAACAACACTGGACCTCATTCCTGAGCGCCACCCCGAATGGCTGGCCGCACTGAAGCAACTTGATGAATAACCCTGCGAGATGATTGCTTTGAAGTTTGACCTGATCGCTTTCGATGCCGACGATACCCTATGGCATAACGAGATTCTGTATACAGAAGCTCAGGGCAAGCTCAGGGAATTGCTGTCGGGTTATGCCGATGGGGATACGGTTGACCAGAGGCTTTATCAGACGGAGATGAGCAACCTCAAACTCTACGGCTACGGTATCAAGAGTTTCACCCTCTCCATGATCGAAACCGCCGTCGAGTTGACACGAGGGAGGATTGAGGGAACAGAGGTTCTGCAGATCATTGGCCTGGCGAAAGAAATGCTCACTTCTCAGACGCGATTGCTCGATCACGCAGAGGAAACCGTTCGCGAGCTAGCCAGGTCATACGAGCTGATGATGGTCACAAAAGGGGACCTCCTCGATCAGCAGTCCAAGCTCTCGCAGTCGGGCCTCGGCGACTGCTTTCGATACATTGAAATTGTCAGCCAGAAGACCCAGCGGACTTACGAGGTGCTGCTGGCAAAGTACAGGGTTGAGCCGCAGCGATTCCTCATGGTGGGCAATTCGTTGAAATCGGACATCTTGCCTGTGCTGGCCCTGGGTGGGATCGCCGTGTACGTCCCATACTACACCACCTGGGCCCACGAGGCGGTAGACAGCCAGCCCACGGGACGCGATGGATACTACGAATTGGAGCACCTGGGCCAATTACCCTCGTTGATTGAACAGCTAAGGCTCACCCTCCAGCAGGTTTAGCAGGTAGTATCGGAACGCTAACTCCGGTCAGATGTTCAGACACCGATCCCGCTCCCAAGCAACCTGCGGGAGGGCAGACCAGGTAGTTACAAGGAGTGTTCAGTGACCCTCACTCATCGCATCGTCATCGCAACATTCAAAGGCCTGACCAGCCTCCTTTGCCGCATAGATGACGCGCAACTGGCACAGGTGCCGGAGCGAGGACCGCTGATCCTGATCGCCAACCACGTCAATATCCTGGAGATCCCCATTCTTTACACCCGCCTGCAGCCGCGTCCGGTGACGGGCTTTGCCGCGGCCTACCGCTGGGAAGCGCTTTGGACACGATGGCTGCTGGACGTGTGCGGCGCCATTCCCTTGCACAGAGGTGAAGCCGACATCGCTGCCCTGCGCAAGGCGTTAGAGCTGCTGAGAGCCGGCCACATCATTGCCATTGCCCCGGAGGGAACCCGCAGTGAGCATGGACGGTTGCAGCAGGCCCATCCAGGCGTCGTGCTCCTGGCTCTGCACAGCGGCGCGCCCTTGCTGCCTGTCGTCTACTACGGCGCCGAGCACTATCGGGGGAACCTGCGCCGATTGCGCCGCACCGATTTCCACATTGTCGTCGGCGAGCCGTTCTACATTGATGCCGGTGGGGCCAAAGTGACTCGCCAGGTGCGCCGGCAGATCGTGGACGAGATCATGTATCAGATGGCGGCGCTGCTCCCCCCGGCCTACCGGGGTGTTTACTCTGATCTGAGCGCTGCTACGGAGAAGTACTTGACCTTCCAGCCTCAATAGATGGAGATTCTGAAGCAGCGCGGGCTCCCATGCCCGCGAATCGGCGGCCCTTCGACAAGCTCAGGACAGGCATGGGAGCCGCCTCTGCTAATAGTCTTCAATGAATCAAGGAGATGCCAGTGGGTACAAAAGCCCAGGCCAAGAAGGACGCGATCATCGCGGAGCTCGTTACAACACGAGGGAAGATCCTCGACGCGGCATCTTCACTGCCCGCAGAGAAACAGGACGAAGTCTTCCTTGGCGTCTGGTCGGTGAAAGACCTGCTGGCCCACCTGGTTGGGTGGGATTTCACCAACCTGGAGGCAGCAAAAGCCCTCCTCGCCGGCCAGCTTCCGGAGTTCTACTCCTATCACGACCGCGATTGGAAGACCTACAACGCCCGCCTGGTGGCGGAGTACAAGAGGGACGACTTCGCCGAGCTTCTCTCGTCAGTGGAACACTCCCTGCAACAGCTCGTGGCTTTCCTGGAGACCGTCCCCGCCGAGGAGTTTGACAAAGACAGAGGAGTGCGCTACAAGCATTACAAAGTCACCATCGCCCGTCTCCTTCAGGCGGAAACCAAGGATGAGAAGACCCATCACAAGCAAATCGAAGAGTTTGGAAAATCGCAGGAGGGATAATCACCCATGACAGAACCTACGCGCGATCCAGAGGCAATTCTCGCCCGCTATGTCGATGGCCCAGCTCAACTGGAGTCCGCCATCGCTGGCCTCACTGAGGAGGATCTCAATCTCGCCCAGTCTGCTGATACCTGGACTATTCGACAAATCGTTCACCACGTTGTGGATGGCGACGACATCTGGAAGATCGGCATCAAAGCTGCCCTCGGCAACAGCGGCGACACGTTCACCTTGCAGTGGTACTGGGACAAACCGCAGGATGAGTGGGTGGAGATTTGGAACTATGCAGGCCGGGCCATTGAGCTGTCGTTGGCCCTCTTTCGCGCCAACCGTCGCCACATCGTCCAGTTGTTGAGCCAGACACCCGATGCCTGGGAACGATACATGGTCATCAGGTGGCCAGATGAACAACAAGCGCAAATCAGCGTTGGCGACATCGTAGAGATGCAAGCGGATCACGTAAGGGGCCACATCAATGATATTCGTCTGATCAGGCAGACCCATCATCTCTGAACCCTACACTTCAAATAAAGGAGACCCTGTTGATGAATCAGGAATCACCTGGCAAGCAACGAGAGGGCATGTTTGAACATACCTCTCGTCTGAGATATCTGCTTTTCTTGCCGCGAGACTATGGGACAAGTCCAGAAAAGAAATGGCCCCTCATCCTCTTCCTTCACGGGATGGGTGAACGGGGCGACGACCTGGAGTTGGTGAAGATCCACGGGATCCCCAAGATCGTTGAGCAGCAGCCCGACTTCCCGTTTGTCGTCGTCTCTCCGCAGTGCCCCGACGAAACGACGTGGTGGGCTCATTACCTGACCCTGAAGGCCCTGCTGGACGAGATTGTAGCGAACTACGCTGTAGATACGAGTCGTGTTTACCTGACGGGGTTGAGCATGGGGGGATATGGGACATGGGGTCTGGCGATGGTCTGTCCCAGATTGTTTGCAGCCATCGCTCCTATCTGTGGCGGCGGTTTCCCCGAGTTTGTCTTTCAGCTCAAGGATGTTCCCGTCTGGGCCTTTCACGGTGCAGAGGACGAGGTGGTCAAGCTCGAAGCGGGCCAGCGGATGGTGGATGCCTTGCGGGCCTGCGGTGGCAACGTGCGCTTCACCGTTTACCCCGGCGTTGGGCACGACTCCTGGACGCAGACTTACGACAACCCAGAGCTCTATGAGTGGTTTCTGCAACACAGGCGATAACTGTCCGGTTTGGTCTGGAAAAAGGGCTGCCTGAGTTCCTATGAGGCAGGGGAACTTGAGGGAATTCAGAGGAACTCTCAGGAGAAGATGGACATGGAGAAGTTGCTACAGAGAATAATCACCCTGGCACTGATCCTGGGGCTTTTGGTTGGGTGCAGCGCTCCTGCGGCGGCCCCAACCACCGTGCCAACGCCTACCAGCCGCGCCGATGGCCTGTCGCACGAAGAAGCGGCGACCCTCAGCAGCCTGGAGCAGGTGGACGACTACCCGCTCTACACCATGCGCTACTACGGCGCATACGAGGAGAGGGCATCTTCCACTGAGCCTGTCCTGAGCGAAGCCGAAGGAACGGCCTCGCCGCCGGCCTGGGCCTGTTCGCTGTTCGCCGCTATGGGCGATGCGGACCATAAGCTCTATGGCCGCAACTTCGACTGGGAATACAGTCCGGCCGTGCTCCTGTTCACCGATCCGCCGGATGGTTACGCTTCGGTCTCAATGGTGGACATCGCCTACTTCGGGTTCGAGGGAGACCAGGCGGGCACCATAACCGACCTGCCTCTCGTCGAACGTCAAGCGCTCTTGTACACCCCGTTCTGGCCCTTCGATGGCATGAACGAGCGCGGTCTGGCCGTCGGCATGGCCGCCGTGCCGGCTGGCAACATGCGCCCCGATCCTAACAAAGAGACTATGGACTCGCTGGGGGTGATTCGTGAAATGCTCGATCACGCCGGCACCGTAGACGAGGCTCTCGCCATCCTGCAAAGCTATAACATTGATTTTGAGGACGGCCCGCCCCTTCATTACCTGATGGCCGACTCGTCGGGGCGCTCGCTCCTGGTGGAGTTCTATCAGGGCGAGATGGCGGTCATCCCCAACGAGATGCCCTGGCATCTGGCCACCAATTTCCTGCGCGCCTCGGTTGGCGAATCTGCCGAAGGGGAGTGCTGGCGCTACGACAAGATCAGTCAGCGGCTCACAGAAGCCGAGGGCCAGCTCACTGTGCAGGGCGCCATGGGTCTCCTGGCCACCGTGGCCCAGGGCAACACCCAATGGTCGGTTGTCTATGGGATGAGCAGCGGCGATGTCAACGTGGTCATGGGGCGGCAGTACGATACCCTGCACACCTTTCCCCTGGGCCTGGCTAGCGAGTAGCGATCCACTATCACCGTCGAAAAGAAGGAGGCACACCAGATGAAAAGAGTCACCATCCTTACCCTCGTAATGAGCCTGCTCGTCGCTGCCACGGTGGGGTGTGGTGGCAGGGCAGCTCCCGCTGTCACGCCGGATACCCAGGCCACAGTCAGGGCGGCCATTGCCGGCACCAGCACGGCCCAGGCAGGCACGCAGGCCACGATTGACGCCGCGGTACAGGCCACTACCGCAGCCCAGACCAGCACCCAGGTGACGGCCGACGCCGCTGCCCAGGGCACCAGCGAGGCTCAGACCAGCGTCCAGGCCACGACCGACGCTGCGGTACAGGCCACCACTGAGGCTCAAGCGAGTGCGCAGGCGACGGCCGACGCTGCTGTCCAGGCCACCGTCGTCGCCCAGACGAACGTTCAGGCCACGGTTGACGCCGCGGTTCAGGCCACCGTCGCTGCCGCCCCCACGTCCACCCCCTCGGCGGTCTACGTGACCATGACCGAGGAGGAGCTGGCAGCTCTGATTAACCAGGCCGTCGCCGAAGCCACCGCCGCCACGCAAGCCTGCTCAGCAGCCACGACGGAGTCCACTGCAGACGACACCGTCACGCAAGACGAAGTGATTGCGGTGGCGGTCTCCCTGGCGGAGGCCGAGGAAGCCATCGCCTACGCCGAGGAGTTGATCGCCACCTACTATGATCTGTACGCAGAGCTGGCGACCGAAACACTTGTTCTACTCCAGGCCATCGAACAAGACCTGGCTCTGATGGCTGAAAGCATGGCGGCCATCAGCGTCACGCTCCAGGAGATCAACGTGACCCTGCAACAAGGACTGGCCCTGGCCGAGGAAACCATCGCTCAACTGGAGACCGCCGCCCAGACCGCCAGCGTCAAAGCAATGGAGGCTCAGATGCAGACCCAGAGCATGATCCATGATCTGCAGGCCGAGCTGGAAAGCCGGGCTGCAGCCGCTCTGTCTGTCCAACCCAACAACGTCGCTGCCGACCGCCAGGCCGCTATCCAGAGCGCGTTCGATTACCTGGACGCCGTAAGCCAGTCGCTGACCGACAACACAATCTCATCAACCGAGCTGGCCAACATCGCTCAATTGGGGGCCAACGCCAGCGCCAGCCTGAACGCCCAGGGAGGCCCTCAGCTTCAGCAGTTGTCCGGCTCCATCAACGACATCACCGCGCAGCTCGCTCGCGGCCAGGCGCCTCAGGCCCAGGCCAACCTGGGGAATCTGGAGGCTTCTCTGGGGACCAGGCCACCCAGACGATAAAACTTTAGGAGGAACCCGTGTATCAGAGACCAACGTTTCAGGATGTCTTAAAAGCCAAAGCCGTCATCGCCCCCTATCTATCCCGCACGCCGCTGTACCGCTACGCCTCGCTGTGCCAACTGCTGGACTGCGAGGTCTACGTCAAGCACGAGAACCACCAGCCGATAGGGGCCTTCAAGGTGCGCGGCGGCATCAACCTGATGTCGCAACTCTCCGACGACGAACGACGGCGGGGAGTCATCACCGCCTCTACGGGCAACCATGGGCAGTCGGTGGCTTACGCAGCCCGGCTCTTTGGAGTGGAGGCCACCATCGTCGTGCCGGAGGGCGCAAACCCAGGCAAGGTGGAGGCCATGCGTGGCCTGGGGGCGCACATCATTTTCCACGGTCGGGATTTCGACGAGGCGCGCGAGCACTGCGAGGCTCTGGCCGACGAGCGGGGCTATCGCTACGTCCACGCCGGCAACGAACCGTTACTCATCGCTGGGGTGGGCACGGAGACCCTGGAGATTCTGGAGGATCAGCCGGACATCGAGGTCATCATCGTGCCCATCGGCGGAGGCAGCGGGGCATCGGGAGCCTGCATCGTGGCCAAGGCCATCAACCCGGCCATCCAGGTCATCGGAGCGCAGGCAGAGCAGGCACCAGCGGCCTATCGCTCTTGGAAGGAGCAGCGGTTGGTGGAGGACAAGATGGGGACCATGGCTGAGGGCCTGGCTACCCGCACCGCCTTTGCTCTGCCGCAGAGCATCCTATGGGATCTGCTGGATGACTTCGTCCTGGTGAGCGAGGAAGAGATCTACCGCGCCATCGTCCTCTACCTGGAGAAGACCCACAACCTGGCTGAGGGAGCCGGGGCGGTGCCTCTGGCGGCGGCAGTGAAGATGCGGGAACGGCTTCAGGGGCGCAAGGTGGCTCTCGTGCTCAGTGGGGGCAACCTGAGCCTGACGCAACTGAGGGTGGCGCTGAAAGTGTAGGAGTAGTCCCTCGAAGAACCAGTCTCCCTTTGCCGACCAGGGCAGAGGGAGCTTTTTCCATTTGGGAATTCATGGATAGTCAGCTTGCCAAAAGCCTGTATTTCAGGTAGAATGTGTGAAGACCAGAGTTCATCCTTGCCATGAGTGGGCAACTGAGGTATAATTGGTCAACGGGAGGTGATGTTCATGTCCAGAGTAAGTATGCAGCAAGCTGAGTTCGACCTGACCCTTGATCAAGTCTTGGCCATTGTCCGCCAACTGAAGCCCGAGGACCAAGAAATCATCCGACAGGCAGTTGCGCCACCACCGTGGAACCAGCGACTTGAGGCACTGCTGGATCGAGTGTGGGCCCGCGTCGAACGCTACCCTATTACCGAAGAGGAAATTGATGCCGAGGTCGAGCTTGCCCGAACAGCCATCTATGCCCAGGGCAGTAATTGATACCAACTTATTCGTTCGCGGCTTGCTCAAGGGTCCAGTAACCATGCCGCTCATGCAAGCGTGGAAAGAACACCGCTTCAAGCTCGTAACCTCAGAGAAGTTGATGGTCGAGCTATTCGAGGTGCTGGCCCGCCCCAAGTTCCACCGATACTTCACCAGGGATGACGTGAGGGAGCTGGGCGAGTTGATCTATGAGCTAGCAGAGATGGTGGAGCCAACAGTCCACGTCGCACTGTGCCGGGACCCCAAGGACGACATCTTCCTAGAGGCGGCCATCGCCGGTAGGGTTCCCTATCTTGTGACTGGGGACGATGACCTCAAGGGTGATCAAACCCTCAAGACCAAGATGCACGATGAGTATGGTGTTCAGATCATGGAAGTACGGGAATTTCTGGCTATCCTGGCGTCAACAAAGTAGTGGGGACAGATGTTGGCAGATCAGGAGCCCCCGTCGCTATAGTTGTTGACGGGGGTTTATACTTGATTAAGGAGACCTCTTGACCAAAACAGAATTCCGACTAGAAAACGAATACCACTACAACCGCTCCGGGCCGGTGCGCTGGATCACCTCCCACGTCATGCGTTACCCCATCTTCCCACTAACCACGATCCTGGCGGCGGTGCTGAACAACGGGTTCTACAGCTACATCCAGGTCTTTGTCGGCCGGGCCTTTGATTTGATCACCACCCCCGACTGGCAGTCGGCCGCGCTGCTGGGGCTGGCGGCGAGCGTGATGGGATCGGCCATCGGGCAGGGGCTGACGGGGCTGCTGCGCAACTTCTCCATCGAGTTCGTGGCCCAACGGATCGAGCGGGATGCTCGCGACGAGCTGTACGTCAGCCTGCTGGGCAAGAGCCAGACCTTCCACGGACGGCAGCGGATCGGCGACATCATGGCCCGCGCCACCAACGACGTCCGCCAGCTCAACCTGATGTTCAGCCCCGGCGTGATGCTCATCACTGATTCACTGATGGCCCTGGTCATTCCCATCCTCATGATCGGCCAGCTCCAATTCAGATTGCTGCTCGTTCCCGCCATCTTCGTCGTGCTGCTGGCCGTCACGGTGGCCGATTACAACCGACGACTCAAGCCCGTCAGCACGGCCCGGCGAGAGCAGTTTGGGACGATGAACGCTGGGCTGGCGGAGGCCATCGCCGGCATTGAAGTCGTCAAGGCCAACGTCCAGGAGCAGTACGAGTGGAACAAGTTCACCCAGAACGCTCGCCTGTTCCGCGACTATTTCGTGAAACAGGGGGAAATCCAGGCTCGCTATCTGCCGATGTTGATGTTCAGCCTGGCCTGGGCGGGCGGCTTCCTGCACGCCCTGCTGCTCTGGCGCGGGGGCACCATCACCCTGGGCCAGGTGATCACTTTCATGGGCTTGCTGGGCACGCTTCGCTTCCCAACGTTCATCTCTCTCTTCTCTTTCGACCTGGTTCAACTGGGGATCGCCAGCGCCGGGCGGATTCTGGAGTTGATCAACACGGAAACGGAGCTGGACGAGAACCCGGCCGGCGTCGCCCGGCCGATTCGGGGAGAAGTAGTCTTCGAGAAGGTCAGCTTCGGCTACGATGAGAACCCGGTCTTGAAAGACATCAGCTTTACTGCCCGGTCCGGCGAGACGATTGCCATCGTGGGCCAGACCGGTTCGGGCAAGACCACCTTCACCCAGCTCATCAACCGCATCTTCGACGTGAACAGCGGGCGGGTGCTGATTGATGGCCTGGACGTGCGCGATTGGAGCCTGGAATCGCTGCGCTCGCAGATCTCCACCATCGAGCAGGACGTGTTCCTCTTCTCCCGCACGTTGGCCGAGAACATCGCCTTTGGCTGCGCCGACGCCAGCCAGGAGGCCATCGAACAGGCCGCCCGCGAAGCTCAGGCGCACGAGTTTGTCACCAGCTTCAGCGACGGTTACGACACCGAGGTGGGCGAGCGCGGCGTGACCCTCTCTGGCGGGGAGCGGCAGCGCATCGCCATCGCCCGCGCCTTTCTCACCGACCCCCGCATCCTGATCCTCGACGACAGCACCAGCGCCATTGACAGCGCCACTGAGGATCAGATTCAGCGGGCCATGCGCCGCATCAGCCGCCAGCGGACTACCTTTCTCATCACCCACCGCCTCAGCCAGATCCGCTGGGCCGACCGCATCCTGGTGCTGCGCCGGGGCGAGCTGGTGGACCAGGGGACGCACGAGGAGTTGATGGGGCGGTGTGAGGCGTATCGGCGCATCTTTGCAAGGTATGATTAGGGGACTATGGGTTTCGTACTTGACGGCCTCGACACCGAGGCCTACGACCGCGAATACAGCGACCGGGAGCTGCTGAGCCGCATCATCAGCTATTTCCGTCCGCACACCCGGCAGATGATCCTGGTGGCTGCCATGATCACGCTGAACTCAGCGACCGGCACTGGAGGGCCCATCCTCATCTCCAGAGCCATTGACACCATGGTGGAAAACCCATCGGTCGAGGCCATGCTGCTCCTGGCGGGAGGTGTGCTTTTGTTGGGCATGGCCGCATGGGTATTCAACTACGTGCGGCAACTGTTCTCCGCCCGGGTGATAGGGGACGTGGTGCTCCAGTTGCGGGAGGGCGTTTTTGACGCCACCGTTGGGCACGACCTCTCCTTTTTCGACGAGCACCCCTCCGGCAAAATCGTCAGCCGGGTCACGTCCGACACGCAGGACTTCTCCGCCACCGTCACCCTAGTCGTGGACCTGCTCAGCCAGGTGCTGCTGGTGCTTATCCTCTCCGTCTGGCTGTTCAGAATCAACGTCTTGTTGACCCTGTTGCTGTTGGGAATGGCGCCCATTGCAGCCGTCATCGCCCTCAGCTTCCGCCGCGTCGCCCGAACTGTTACCCAGCGCGCCCGGCGGGTGACGGCCAAGATCAACGCCCAGATTCAGGAGTCGGTCAGCGGCATCATGGTAGCCAAGAGCTTTCGGCAGGAACATGCCGTTTACGCCAGCTTCGATGCCAACAACCGGCAGGCCTACCAGGTGGGGGTACGGCGCGGCCTGACGCTCAACACCATCTTCCCGGTCATGGGCCTTGCCTCCGGCCTGGGAGTAGCCACGCTGATCTACGCCGGCGGGCTGACGACCCGCAGCGGGACGGTCAGCCCTGGCGATTGGTACCTGTTCATGCAGGCGGTGGGTTTTTTCTGGTACCCGCTGATGAGCATCTCCTCGTTCTGGAGCCAGTTCCAGGATGGGCTATCGGCTGCGGAACGGGTGTTTGCGCTGATTGACGCCGAGCCAAAAGTGGTCCAGACAGCAGCCGAACCGGTGGCAAAGCTGGACGGCCAGATAGAGTTTCGTCACCTCACGCTCACCTACACCGGCGAGAAAGTTGTACTGCCTGACTTCACGTTGAAAATCCACCCCCAGGAAACCCTGGCGCTGGTGGGCCACACCGGCGCTGGCAAGAGCAGCTTGGCGCGGCTGATGACGCGCTTCTACGAATTCCAGGAGGGAGAGCTCCTGGTGGACGGCCGGGACATCCGCCGCCTGCACCTGGGCCAGTATCGCCGGCACATCGGGTTGGTTCCTCAGGAGCCGTTCCTCTTCTCCGGCACCGTGCGGGATAACATCCGCTACAGCCGGCGTGAGGCAACCGACGCGGAGGTTTACGAAGCGGCCATGCACATCGGCAACGGCGACTGGCTGGCCGATTTACCCAATGGGCTGGACACCGACGTGGGCGAGCGCGGAGCCAACCTCTCCATGGGGCAGCGGCAACTGGTGGCCCTGGCGAGGGTGCTGCTCAAAGACCCGGCCATCTTCATCCTGGACGAAGCCACCGCCAGCGTGGACCCGTT
>CAZQDO010000060.1:0-17692 GCA_964592085.1 uncultured Anaerolineae bacterium
ACATTACGTTTCACGTTTTACGTTTCACTTTCTAAAAGTACGTTGACAATATCTTGTACAGTTGCCTGATGCTCTCCAAATCCCCTGTCCGCACCTGACCATCGGTGGCCTCGGCCAGGGCCTCCAGCGTGCCGTAGTCAGCGTCGTCGCCGTAGGCGATGCAGAAGACGACGACGGGCACACCACTGGCGTTTCCCGCCCGCATCTTCTGCGTTAGCTCCCGCGAGCTGATGCTGGAGTGGTTCTCCCGTCCGTCGGTCATGGCCACGATGGCGTTGATTCGCTCGCTGTCGTTCAACTGCTGCAAGCGGACGTAGGCGGTGTTGATGGCATCCAGCAGAGCCGTGTCGCCGCTGGCCTCCAGTTCCTCAATGGTTGCTGTGAGATCAGCCCGGTTCTGGCTCAGCTCGTCCAGCGAGATGATGTTGTTCACCTGGCTGGAGAACTCCACCAGCCCCACCCGCTCCATGTCGCCCTTGATCTGATCCAGGAACACGCGCAGCGCCTCTTGGGCGTTGTCCAGCTTCTCACCTCTCATGCTGCCGGAGGTGTCAACGACCAGGTAGACGTTGGTGTGGCGCTTGGTGTACCACCAGGCATCCTTGACCACCTCCACCACCGCCGGGCTAGGCACCTGCAGGGTGGTCTGGGGCTCGGCGGGATTCACGCCATTCTCGGGCTTGATGGGCGAGGCCGGATCGTCTAAAGGAATGGAGAGATCAGCCGGGCGGTAACCATACGACAGAGCCAGCATCTGGGCCTCTTGGGATGTGACGTAGTCGCGGAAGTGCCCAAAGACCACGCGCTGTTCGTCGGTGAGATCTGGCGTCTCCAACAGCGCCAGGGGGTGATCCTCCCACAAGGAGCCCTCGACGGGATAGATGGCCACCAGACGGCCTGGGGCGTTGGCCTGGCGGTTGAAGTAGATGACCAACTGCTCCTGGCAGACAAAGGCATCCAGGTAGGCCGGCCCCTTGTCCAAGACCTGCTGGACGACGGCCCACTCTCCCTCGCCGTAGTAGCGCACCGTTTTCTCGATGGCTGCGACGTAGTCCAGGGTGGCCTGCTGCTGAGTGTCCTCGATGGTCAGCCCCCTGGTTTTACCAGCACCGGCATAAAACTCCGCCAGGGTTGCCAGGAGACCGCTGGCCGAAGTGGTCGAGGGGTGGCTCCACTTGAAGCTGGGATCGCTCTGGGCTTTGGACAGGATGTCCTCCCAGCCAATGTCGCTCTCAGGGTAGCCGAAGGAGCGCGCCACGTCCTCCCACATGGCGATCACCACCGGGCTCACGGCGTAGCGAACGGTCTCGCCCACCAGTGGCGACTCGCCCCCGGTCTGCTCCATCCAGTCTCGGTCCAGTTGATCCAGCCAGATGGACACGTCGGGGCTGATGGCCTGGAAATCACCGGCCAGCGCCCCCTCGATCATCGCCTCAGGCTCTAGCTCGATGCTCCATACGGTCATGCTCTCGCCCTGGTCCGTCTTGAGCTGCTGAGCGTTGAACCCGCGCACCAGTTCCTCGAACAGAGCTCGTTTTTCCGGAGAAAAGGCTACGGTCAGAGTCCCTCCGCTGGGGGGAGGCTCAGAGGTGGAAAGCGGTTCGGAGGTGGAGAATAGATTGGTCACGGCCCTGTATGCCACCGCGCAGCCAGCGCAGATGACGATCATGACGATGAAAGCCACCGCCAGGATAGTCCATATCGTGTTACGGAGGTCTCTCTTTCGTTCCACCGTCTCTCCCCCCTTACCTCTGAGCCACGTTGAGATCGAACCAGCGCAGCAAGGCCATCAGCACGTCGCGGTCGGGCGAGCGCATGGCGGTGGCACGGGGCACGATGGTCATGGCCCCCTGCTCCTGCCAGCGGACGAACAGGCTGTCCTGGCCCGTGACGGGCACCTCCGGGTTGGCCGGGCGCAGGCCCTGCTCGACGGCCAACTGTTGCACCTCCGGCGTCAACAGGTACTTCTCGAATTCCAACGCCGCGTTCTTCTCCAGGGCGGTAGTCTCCGGCCCCATCCAGACAGTGAAGGGGAAGTCGAACCAGGTGACGTACTGGGGATAGACGATGACCAGCGGGTCCTCCCAGCGGGTCTGAATGCCGGCCATGTTAGCCAGCAGATCGCTCTCCAGCAGTTGCCCCCCGTCGCCCATGGAGTAGCCGAACAGGGCCAGGTTCTCCACTGAGTAGGCCCCCAGGCTGGAGAAGTCGGTGACAGCACCCATCAGCTCTCCCAGCCAGGCTTGGAACTCAGGGTCCGTCACGTCGGCAGTGCTGATGTTGGTCTTCTGGTAGTATTCGCCGCCCGCAGCGACCATGGCCGCCAGTCCGCCCACGTTCTTGCGGGGATTGGGCACCACCAGCTTGAAGTAGCCCCAGCCCGCCTCGCCGCCCAGTTCGGGCCAACCACCTTTGGCTGTGGCCGCGTCGTGGATGGCCTGCCAGTCTATCTCGCCATACTTGTCGCGCAGCACGTCGGCGCGGCTGGAGTAGATGCCCCACGAGAAAAGCGAGACCGCGATGGGCCGGGCGCGGTACTCCCCGTCGGTGAGGAACACGTCGCGCCCCAGCTTCTCTTTGTAGGCGGCGTTGACCAGCTCCACCAGATAGCGGCTGTCGGGAATCCAGGCGGTGGGCAGCGGATCCATCTCCTCCCGCTCGTAGCGGCCCATCGCCGTCAGCCCGTCCATGGGGATCACGCTCACCTCAATGGGCTGGCCCTCCAGCGTATGCACATCCGCATTGAACTGCTTGGCCGCCTCGCGCACCCACGGTTCCACCGGCAGAGCGCAGACGATACGCACTTCCAGCGTCTCTGTAGAGGGCGCCGTCACCACGCCCTCTTGTTGGCCCAGCCAGCGCACAACGAAGGACCCAGCGACGATGAGCACCGCCGCCAACACGACAACGAAAAACACAATTCGGGTTCGACTCATTTATCCTCCAGTCAAATCAGCAAATCGGCGAATCAGCAAAAAGCACCTCAACATGGGCGTAACCAGCCGGGCGGGTTTACCCCTGACGTGACTTTGCTCGTAACCAAACTTGAAAAATCGCGCCGCTTACCTTCGGGCGATAGCCCGGTCTGCGTTAACGCGGGGTTAGCAGGCGACCGTACCAAATATATCATCGTATTTCGTCTTCATTAAATATATTCCAATGCAAAATACGGTCATAAATAAACCAACCTAATCCTCCCCATAAGGTTAGAAATGCTAACAAAACTTCCCAATTAGATACCTTCCAATTCAAGGCAGAAGAAAACAGCCCACTATTATTCGAAACGATAAATTTCAACGAAAAAGAAATAGCATATCCTATCAACCCCCAAGCGAACAAAAAAGCAATAGTTCTCCACCGGATGATCATTGTCCCCATTTTCCGAATAATTTCATTGGCTCTGTTATTTTGGATTCTCAACAGACTAGCTTCACTTTGGATTTTCATACGCCTAACGCGTTCATGGGTTGAACGAGTAGGCGTATTCCAAATAATAAAATCGTATAACTCATGCACACTTTTTTCAGCAATAATGTCATTGGGCAATTCCCAATTCTCCAATACTTCCAGAAATGCTTGTATCATGTAGATGGTAGGCTCCAATTTGTGGGCAATGCTTCCGTCAGAAAATACAGTTTTTGGATCACAAAGATATCTAATTGCCTTAAACACAATATGAGGTTCTGGCGATTGATCTTCGCCCATGATACTATTTCCCAGAACGTACGCTTGCAATGTGATTGTAGTTGTTTCCTCTATTCCCCATCTTCCATCAACCTGTTCGAGTTCAAGATAACGTATAGCTGACTGAAGCAAAGTAAATATTTCATTCCAGCGATCTGGATTTGATTGAGATATTAATGATCTTTCTACTTGTATGTACCGAGATAAACTAATGATTACATCTGACGTAGAGAACACATCATCATCCCAAACGGCTATTTCCTCGCTCTCACCCTCATACAATTGATTTTTAACTTCCACAGAATGAATAATTTCATTTACCAACGCTTGGATTGCATCGTCTAATGGGAAATGAGCCGAGATAGCATCATCTCTTTGTATAAGGCTTTTAGCCAATACAAATGTACGAAGCATCTGAGATGAGTCAGGCATTCCCAAAGAGTATCTTCTAATATCACTGGTTTCAGCTTGGTTATATAACCATCGCATTGCCTTGCCACAAAAATCGACAATCTTCCCTCTATCAACACACGTAGGATATATATCTAGGTAATGCAATAAAGCTCTACAAACAACAGAAGTATCCCAGATATTGTCGTCCCAATTACAGTAATGCTGCCCAAATGATGCTTTATCTAATAAAAACCGCACGGCATTGTGTGCTTTTGTATCAAAATCACCAGGGAATTCATCGTCAGAGAAGAATGTATGTCGTGATTTCAACAAACACAGGAGACCATACCCAACCCCCCAAATATTTCCGGTTTTTGCACCCAAAAGATTAGTAGACAGTGGATCTCTAAAATCACCTATCCATTTAAGGGCATCCATTAGATATTGAGTTTTTATTGTTTCAGCTAGCGGCCTATCTAAAGGGAATGGTAATCGCGTCATTGCATAGCTCCTGCAAGAATTACTCACTGGGCCTCTATTTTATCAAGAAGGTAACGAGCAAAATAGCCAGAATATTTCTCTTGGAGTTCCGCAATCTTCCAATCAAACCCGGTTATTATCTTA
This sequence comes from uncultured Anaerolineae bacterium, assembly GCA_964592085.1. GTDB lineage: Bacteria > Chloroflexota > Anaerolineae > VGOG01 > VGOG01 > CAZQDO01. Next base: position 4,702 of record CAZQDO010000060.1, read on the forward strand.
CGGCAGTTAGGGGACGAACATAAGCATTCAAATTCGTAGTCTTCATTATCTATCATGGCATAGTCACATGTTAGCTCTTCGCCACTCGATATGTCCCTTAGTGCAACAAATGTTATTTCTCCTCTCATGCCACAATTTGGATCACAAGAGTGATTATTATACAATTTGATGGCATTCTCTTCATCCCTGTTTCTAGCTCCGATGAAAAAAGCGTCGTCAATAGGGAGATAACTACCTATTTGCTCAGAGCTGAACAATTCATCCCTTGTAAGAACATGTCCCCCTTTAATGAAAACAATTTCCCCTTTGCTAATGTCTTCATTGGCAAACATACCAAGACCATGGATTTTACTTTTCCGAATAACAATTTTCGGCGACACATAAGATTTGACTAAGCTATCAATACCCATAAGCTCATCCCTATTCTTCAGCGCAAGACGATTCGCCTTTGCCTATTTCATCCCTGGTTTCTCTATCGGCAAGTGCAATTGTAAACCCTCCACGCGTTGTTATAACTTCATATCCTTCGATATCTCCACTATCATCCCGAATCTCATACTTGTGATAAAGAGAGGAAGCAAAGCACTTAGCCAACCTTTCCAGCATTGCTTTATAGTTTCACGTTTCATTTTTTAAGGGTGCAAGTACGGATAACAACCTTCATTCATATCAATTTTTTGAGCAAGAAGCCTTATAGCTTCACATGTATATGTTTTTTGCCCAAAAAGAGAACCCCTTTCGTTAACTACCTCACCTAAACAATAGCCAGCGCAATTCATTGCTACCGAACAACCACTACACCCTGGCATATTTTCAACTGATCTAGATCGTAGCATTTCGATCTTCTTATCATCGAAAACAATTTTATGGTGCTCCTTATCCCATTTCCCATAAATAAAAACGTCCATATGATAAGCATTTTCACCGAATAACGCCATATCACATGCAGAGACATACCCATCTGATGTAAGATGAGGAACAGGTATACATGCGCGACAATGAAATCTTGTCTCTTCATCAAAATTGCAGCCTAAAAAACTACCGTAAAATATATCTCTTTCCTTTGCATAATGATGAGCATCAGCAAAATTTCCGACGTACTCGACAAGATCAATTTCAGGTCTAAAAGGGTCAGTACCTAATCCATTTTTAATGGGGCGATATCCAACAGAAGGAAAAAGCGGGTCAGTCCAGATGTAGCGAATGCCCATACTTTCAAAATAATCTATCATTTCGATCTGTCGAGATATATTTTTGTTGTTTATTGTTACTCTTACGCCAGTGAATCCATTTCCGTTTTCAACCAGATACTTGACATTGCGTTCCAAAACGGGAGATGTATCATGTCCTGTTTTAAAAAATGGGCGATAATAATTCTGAACATCTGGGGGACCGTCAAAGGAAACCCAAATAATATCAATATTTTCTGCTAACCATTCCCTAACTGATGGCCCAAATGCCCCATTAGTTTGGATTTCTGTACTCACATCTTTATCTGTCCTACTTCTCGCATAGTTATATATTTTTCTCATTAACCCCAATTCACATGTGGGTTCACCCGCGCCAAAAAAACGCAAGTGGCGACTCTCAAAGTTTTGAAAAAAGTAATCTATTCCTAGTTTGGCAAATTCTAGAGACAAAGTTTGATGAGGATGAATTGTTCTTCCCTTGTTCGTATAACAATATATACAATCTAAGTTGCATCGTGTAGTGAGAAAGAACGAAATCATCTCTTTTTTTACATGAGCCATTAAACCTCCGATGCAGAAAGACAAATACTAAAGAAAAATCGCTTGTAATCAAATTATAGCATTTTCCCCCAACAAATTATTAAGCATATAAACTCAAAGCCTGCTAACGGCGCGGACGCGCAGCGTCCGCGCTACATGTACTTATACAGAACTCTTCTGTATAAAACGCTCCCAGGGGTGATAATGCAGAAGCTTTCTGTATAAGCAGCCAGAACCTGCATGAACCAGAAACATTCCGTACAATATTCCCTGGAGGAACTAAATGCAGAAAACTTCAACCTACTCAATCACGAATGGTATTAACCTTTGGTGCTAGCAAGGTTATCTAGAGCCTCACCTCACGATCGCGCAAGACGAAATAGGCTATGATGCCCAGTGGCCCCGTGGCAGAGATGAGCAGCAGCCAGAGGCAGCCTGTCTTGCCCCTCGCCTCCGCGTCTCGATAGACCCAGAACATAGCTATCAGGGTCAGGATGAAGATGGCGAGGAAACAGAGGCCGCCGATACACGAGCCGAAAAGGTCGAATCCATTACCGTTATACATGATGTTGTTGCACCTCCAAAGTTGCACGGGGCTGAAGCCCCATGCGCATCAAGTTAAAAGCGGTGTCGTGTTGGCCAGGACCGCACGGCCATGAAGTGGCCGTGCTACTGAGCTCCCGCCTGATGAATCAGGCTCAAGAACCCCGTTCACGGGGTGGTAGCTTCGTGGCCGTGGCACGCCTGCCCTGAGCCTAGTCGAAGGGTCATGCCACGGCGGGGCTTGCTTTAGCGGACTTTCACCGCCGTGCCGCTGGCGGCGACCATCAGCATCCCCTCGCGGATGACCTCGTAGTCAATGTCTACACCGACGATGGCGTTGGCCTCTTTCGACGCCGCCTCAGAAGTCATCTCCTCCAGGGCGATCTCGCGGGCCTTCTGCACCTCTTCCTCGTACTCCTGAGAGCGCCCGCCGACGATGTCGGTGAACGTGGCCAGGATGTCGCGACCGATGTGCGCGCCCAGGATCGCCTCGCCAGTGACGATTCCCAGGTATTCTTCGATGGATTGACCTTCGACCCCAGGTGTCGTGGTAACGATCATCGCTTGCTCCTTCCAGGGGAGCAGAGAAGCACGAGCAACATCTGGCTCCTCTGGCTCCTCTGCCCCCTCTTTCCCCTCTGTCTCCTCTGCTATCCGATCCCCAACCGCCGCTTACGCTCGGCGAGCTGCTGATCAATGGCGTTCCGCTCCAGGATCTCGTCCATCTGAGCGTCCAGGCTGGTAGCCAGCATCTCGGTCTTGGCAGTGGCCTTGTCCAGTCGGGCGCGGATGGATTCGGCGATGCGGGCCACATCCGTGTCACCCGACCCCGCCAGGTCATCGAGCGAGCTAATGGCGTCGGCCGTGATCTCCTTCGAGCGAGCCAGGTCCAACAGGGCTTGCAGCTCCTCGCGCTCCTGGCGGATGCTGGTCAGCTTGGCCTCCAGCTTCAGCCGGGCATTCTGCAGCGCCTCGAACTCCTTCTCCTGTCGGGCGAGCTGCTCCGCGTAATTCTCCACCAGCCGTTGCGTGGAGTTGAGCTTGCTCTGAGCCGCCGCAGCCACCTCGTCCTTTCCGTCCTTCAGGAATAGGTCAATGTTGCGATCCAGCTCATCCGCCTTGTCGCTATACTCATTCAGCTTGCGGCGCAGCGTCTTGACCTGCCCCCCAACCGTAGCCGTCGCGTCCTCCAGATCCTCCAGGCTGTCCTCTATCTGGCGGATGTACTGGTCAACGACCGCTATGGAATTGGACTTGAGGGCCGCGTCCACGATGGCGTGTAGATTAGCCGAGATCAGCGTTCTAACTTTTTCCAACAGTGATGCCATTTTCTAGATTCTCCTTTCCTTATTCTTTATTGGTAATCGGGTACCTTGCGCCTCAATCGTTTCACAACCTCTTGCCTTCTGCCTACATCACCTCCCCCTAGATTGGGAAACTGGTAGCCTGGTAAATGGGTAGCGGAGAGTGTTGACCAATCTACCAACTACCAGTCTACCAATTTACCAGCCATATTATAGCACAAAACCCTCAGTTTTGCACGACATACAACTGACAAAAGGCGGACATCTCACGGACTGACCAATCTATACCCCCGGCCGCGAACGGTGGTCAGATACCTGGGCTCCGACGGGTCGGGCTCGATCTTCTGGCGCAGTCGGCTGACCAACTTATCTATGCGGGCATCGTCCACCTCGTCAATGTAATCCTGGCCCCAGACAGACTCCACGATCTCGTACTTGTCGCAGATTTTGTCCAGATGACCGTAGAGCAAGAGCAATAGCCTGTACTCCAGGTCGGTCAAATCGGGGGTCAATTCCCCATCCACCCAGACGTGGCCGGAATCCACATCCACCCGCACCCCCTGAGGCTCACGTCTCTTCACCAACCTCTGCCTGCGGGCGAAGCCCTCGAATAGGTGGCCGAAGATTGCCAACTGTCCCTCTTTCTCCTCCACGATAGCCTTTCGACGCAGGGACCGCTCCAACTCCGCGTCCAAAGGCTCTCCTGGCTCGGAGACGAAAGCCGTCAATGCCTCCTGCTCATCGGCGGTGAGATCGTTCCAGAGCTTGGCGCACTCGGTCCTGACGCCGATGTCGTTGTCGAGTCGCTCTCGAACCAGCTTGTAGCTTTGGTCTCGATAGAGATCGGCATAGTCGCCGCTGACCTCGATCAAGACGCGGCAGGTGGCCTCCAGCAGCCCAGGATGGCCGCCAGCCTGGGCGATGACGAAGGCGATGTCGTCCGTGCTGAGCTCCACTTCCTCCTCCCTGGCAAATTGGGCAACAACTCGCTGGGCATCGTCTTTCCCCAGGGTGGACAGAAAGAGGGTGTTGAGGGCAAAGAGCTCACAGAACTCGGCCACCTTGTCCCCACGTTGTTGCTGCCTGAGCTGCTGGTCAGTGGCCGCCACGTAAGAGAGGCGGGGGCCGTATTTGTCCTTGAGGGCGCGGAGGTTCAGCAGGACACGCTCGTCCAGGCCAGCGAAGGGCTCATCGAACTCGTCGAAGAGCAAGACGATGCGCTGTTCAAGGCCCTCGCTAAGTGCCGTGAGGCCCTCGTTGAAGCTGAGGGGCACCAGGAACGGGTTTGCTGGCTCCACCAACTGGCGATAAGAAGCGCTGACGCGATCCAGAAGCCCCTGCTCGATTTCCAGCTTCTTTAGCTCGGCCAGAGTGCTGCGCAGGATGAGTTCATAGAACCCTTGCTCCGTGAGCTCCAGCATGAGGTTGAAGTCAATGTAAACGAAGACATAGTCGTCGGCTCGCCCCCCCAGGTACTTCCCCTTCACCACAGGCAAGGGGAGAGAGCGCAGCAAAGTGGACTTGCCCGTGTTGCTCAGTCCCACCACGGAGCAGCAATCCCCGTCCTTGATACATTCCATGATAGAAGACACATAAGCATCTCTGGTGACACTGGTTTCCGCGTCGTTTTCCATGATCTCGTTTCTCTCTTATTCAGTGGCCCCGCTGCTATCCAGTGCAGTCAACGATTCCAGCGCATACAAGCACCTGTCCTGGAGCATGAGCGGCGCGGATTCATAGGAGCAAGGGATTCTAACCGAAAAGTCGCCTGATATCCTGATAGGTCTTCTCGCTGCGCCTTGCGACACGACCTATGATGACCAATTGCTCCCTATCGAACACTTTGTATACCATTCGATATTCGCCGATGCGTAAGCGGTACACATTGGGCTCAAGTTGTACGATCCCGTGAGGACGGGGATTCTCCTTCAGGGCTTCGACAACCTGTGTGACCCGTTCTCTGTCATGGAGAGGAATGGCACGCAATTCCCGCTTAATCCTGGTGCTAGAGGCCTCAACCCGGTACATTGGCCTCTTCCTCGGCCTTCAGTTCGGCCACGATTTCAGAGAAGGGGCAGCCTTCCCCGGCTCTGTACTCAATCTCGGCCTCACGCATCGCGTGCAAGTCTTCCAGGTCCTCCAGACGCTGTAGAAGCTCTCGATAAGCTCCATAGTCAACAAGTATTCCTCTGGCAGGCTTGCCTTCCACGGTAGTTTCTAGGAGTATAGATCGCCGGCTTTCCGCTAGAAGACGCAAAGCATCGTCAAGGCTCTCGATCTCCCTACTCGAAACAAACTCAGCAGTTACAGCTCTGCTCATTAGGTTACCTCCTCTGAGTGCTGTGCTGGCTGCTTTGGCCTGGCGCCACCAGAGGCGCGTCCTTGCAGCAGATCGTCTGCCGATAGTATACTACAAAAGCGAATTGCTGACAAAACATTTCAGCTTGACAAACCAGGCCAACAACGATATAATTACTTCGAAGTTGATCAAATTAGTTAGATTGGAGTGACCGTGATAGAGGAAAGAACTACCGAATTCGAGGAACTGCTCGCCTTCTTCAAGGCTTTGGGTGACGAGAAACGGTTGAAGATCGTGGGGCTTCTGGCCCAGAAACCCCTGTGCGTGGAAGAGATGGCGGCGATCCTCGACCTCAGCGCGGCCACAGTGTCCCATCACCTGCGCAAGCTGGTCGAAGCTGGGCTGATCGCGGCCTCGGCGGAGGGGTACTACAACGTCTACTCCCTGCGGGCCGAGGCCCTGCGCGAGATGTCCAAGCGGCTCCTCTCGACAGAGACGTTCCAGGATACGGCACGAACTCTGGACCTGGGAAGCTACGATCGCAAGGTGCTACGGGACTATCTTGAGGATGGCCGTCTGAAGAGCATTCCCGCCCAGCACAAAAAGCGAAAGGTTATCCTGCGCTACATCCTGCAGGAGTTCGAACCCGGCCGACGGTACGCTGAGAGCGAAGTCAACGAGATCATCGGCAGCTTCCACGAAGACTACGCCACCATCCGCCGCGAGTTCATCGAAAGAAGGATGATGGATCGGGAAGGCGGTGGCGGCGACTACTGGCGCATTGCCTAAACCGCGATCTCCACGCCTAGGGCATCAAGCACAAACTGGATAGGGTTGATGATCGTACTGGCATCGGAGCCCGCGAACAGCAAGCCGACGACGAAATCCTCCTCGTCCAGCACAGCCGACCCTGAGTCCCCCCCCTGGCTCATGGCCCCAGCCATCAACTGATCCTCAAAGGTAGCATCCTGCCCCTCTCCGTAGCTTACCTGGGTTGTGACATCAATCTGGGTGATCCGTCCGGTGGTGAAGCCGGTGGTGCGCCCGCTTTTCTTGACCTGGGTGCCCAGAGTGGCATCCCTCGATCCCTTGGGCACGCCGATCTCGAAGATCCGCTTCTCCACGAGATCGTCGGAGAGGGGTCGGGCGATGGCAGCATCCACCCGGTTCCTCATGGGAACCTCCTGGAAAGCCATCACCCGGTGGCTTGAACCCAACAACCTGGCAAGCCAGTTGAGCAAGACCTCTGCCCCCGTGGCCATAGAGCAGGTGGCCGGCTCGGTGCCGAAGTTGATGGGGACGAAATCCTCCAGAGTGGCAATTTGATCACCAGAGGTTCCCCCATCGTAGCGACCAGGCTGGATGATGGGATCGCTTCTCTGAGCGGCATTGCTGTTGGCCAGCACGTGGTTGTTGCTGAGGATGAAGAACTCGCCATTTCTGGTGACCAGGCAGCCCAGCGTCCCTGCCGTGACGTCAACGTGCCCGATGGAGACACCCCCAGGTGCGGGGCGCCAGCGATCTTTGTGGCCCTGCAGAGCTCTGATCACTCCCGTCTCCACAACGTCGGTCTTTACCTCGCCCAGCTTTTTGGGCACGATGTCGGCGGGTGAGAGTTGTGCTTCGGGCATCTTCTTCGTCACCGAGACCACCACGCAAGGCTCGTCGGTCATCCCTCTCTCGGTCTCCTTGAAGCCGACCCCACAAGCAACCACGTTCTTCCTGCCCAATAAGTAGGCAAGGTTTCGCCTTTTGACCTCGATGACTGGCTGTAGGTCCATTTCTTCGCCTCCCTTATGAATTCTCACTACTGCGTCATTGCGAGCGGTTTTTGCGAAGCAATCCCCTGGTTGCCACAACCTCCACCTCGCGAATTGGGGATCGCTTCGGCGGAAAAGCACCGCCTCGCGATGACAGCTAGCGTTTCTATCTGGACAGTTACCGCTCTACGAAGACAGCGCGACGATATCTCCTACCTCTTTCACGTCAACGGGTACCCCCTCTATCTCGAAGGGGACCAGGTCCGCGGCATCGAGTTGTGAGGGCGGTTCCTTCTTTCTCACCATCACCACCAGGCTCAATAGCCCGGTCTCCTGGCCCTCGACCTCTTTGTATCCGATGCCCAGTCCCACCACGTTTTTCTTTTTGAGCAACTGCTCCTGATGCCGATCCTTGACTGCCCTTACGTCTTCGATTTCTTTTCTCTCGGCCATGTCAGTCCTCCTGTGAGGTGCCAGGCGCTTCGGAGAAAGACGGTCGGCTTATCGCCGAAGACCCTTAGGGAGCACTCTTGCCCCCTTAGTCCGCTGCACTGGCTTTCATCTCCTCGTAGATTCGCTCTGCGTTGGCCTTAAATCGCTGCTTCGCCTTTCCCGCTTTCTCAGGGGCCACAGGGAAGAAATCAATCATGTCAGATACCGAGGATACAGCTTGGGCTCTACTGTGGCCCGTCGTAAACATCCCTCGTATCTTGGCCCGCAATCGGCGAATGTAAGTGGATAGCTTCTTGGTGACCTCCTTGTCACATAGCTCGCCCTCGCCAGGCACAATGATGTCTGCTTTCACCCATGGCCTTCTGATGTAGGTCAGGGCATCCAGCCACTCCTTGGAGTTGGCCTCCTTCATAAAAGGATGCACCCCGTTGACCACTACATCACCGGTGAACAGGACACGGTCTTCAGGGATATGGACGATGATGCTCGCTGGGGTGTGGCCTCCAACGTGGATCAGCCTGACCATTTTGCTGCCCTTGTGCAACTCCATCTTGTCGGTGAGGGTGATCTGAGGGATGACTATCTTCAGCCTTTTCAATTCGGCAGCTACCCTCGGCTCGCTCTTAAAGGCATCAGCGAGGTGCTGGCGGAAGGAATCACCATAGCTCTTCATTCTCTTCCAGGCCGACTCGTGGGCGATGACCGGCGCTCCGAAAACGGGATTGCCCACGACACATTCGGCGTGGTAATCCGTATTGATGGTGTAGATGATCTCCTGGCCTGTCACTCTGGCAATCTCGTCTCGCCAATGACGAGCGTCCAGAGGCGACAAGGGGGTGTTGATCAAGATCACACCCTCGCCAGTGACCACGAAGCCCACATTGCCCCCTCGGTAGCCGGTTTCCGCGTAGATGCCTTGTCCAATTTGCTGCATTTAGATTTCCACCTCCAGCAATCTCTCATACGCAACCTCCAGAGCCTCGCCCACTTTGCTGCCATCGGGGCCGCCGCCCTGAACGAAGTCACGCTGTCCCCCCCCTCCGCCACCGACCACCTGACAAGCTCCCCTGAGGAGACCGTTCATGTCGTAGGGCAGATCGGCCGAGCAAGCGAAGAAAAGCTGAGCTTTCTTCCCGGCCAATCCCAGAAGAGCCACACACCCTGCTGACTCCATCAGACGCAGCGCTAAACGCCGGACTTCCTCGCCCTCGCGATCAGCAAAGACCTTTCTCACGATACGAACGTCGCCATGCGGCTCTGCCTCCGCCAGTAGCTCGGTAGCCTCGTAGTCCAGCATCCGGTTCTTGGCCGCGTTCAACTCCCTCTTGCTGCTTCTGGCCTCATCGGCCAGCCTCCCCACCGCCTCGCCAAGCTCCCAGGTTCCCACGCTGAATTGGTTGGCCAGCTCATTCACCGTCCGGTTCTTGCCTCGATAATCGGCCAGAGCTCTGCCTCCACACAAGAACTCGACACGGGTGTCCTGGCCCCGCCGCTCGACTTTGGCGATCTTGATCAGACCCACCTCGCCTGTTCTCCGGCAGTGAGTCCCGCCACAAGGGGAGTAGTCAAAGCCCTCGACCTCGACGATCCGGATAGGCATCTCCACAGCAGGCAGCCCTTCGACAAGCTCAGGACGCCGCTTTCGCAGAGGCAAGCCGGCCAGCTCTGTTTCGGCCACCAGATACGTTTTCACAGAACGATCAGCAAAGACGACCTCGTTGGCCAGATCTTCAACCCTGTCCAACTGAGCAACGGCCAGGGGCGCCTGGTCCACGTCAATGGTACACGTCTCCTTGCTCAGGTGGAAACCAACGGTCTCGGCCTTCAGTATCTCGAGGAAGGCCTGGGACAGGAGGTGCTGGCCCGTGTGCTGCTGCATGTGATCGAACCTCGTCTCCCAGTCAATCACACCATGGGCCAGGTCATCTTTGAGCTCCGTGGCCAGGACGTGGATAATGGCCTTGTCCTCCCGCTCCAACACGTTGATCACGGGCACGTCGTTCAGGCTGCCCTCGTCGTGGGGCTGTCCGCCGGAGGTGGGATAGAAGCAGGTACTCTCCAAAATAACCGCCGGCTTGGCGCCCACCCTTGTCCGCTCTACAACCCTGGTCTCGAATTCCCGCCTATATGGATCCAGATAGTACAATCGCTCCGTCACGTTTCCTCAGCCCTTCGTAGATGAAAGATGTCAGTTCCCACGATGCGGATGAAACAACGACCTCTGGGTATATTATAGCACAAGCTGGCCCGATTCGCCAACAGCTACGGGGCCAGTGCCTCTGGCAGATCGGCGAGGTCGTCGAGGACGCGACCCAGGGGGTGCGCATCCACGGCCTGGGCACACCAGGTGCGAGTGTAGGGCGTGCGCAGGAGGAAGAAGGGGATGCCCATCATCAACGGCAACGCACCAGGCAGCGAGACGGTGTCGGCCACCACCGCCAACTGCGAGCCGTCGGCGGCCGCCCGCACCAGCGCGCGGTGGTACACCGGACGACGCAGGTCAATCTGGTGCTGCTTGTCCACCGGCCAGACTTGGATCTCCCCCAGTTGCGGGTGCGGGAAGCGATGCGTCCAATCGGGGTCCATGTCGTACTGGCGGGTGTCGCCCAGCACGGCAATCTCGTGACCCAGTGCCAAAGTCCCCAGGTGACGACGCACCTTGTCGCCCAGCGAGTTGGTGAGAATGACGGGCGTGCGGTTGGGGTGATGGGCCAGCGCCAGCAGCACGTCACGGGCAGCAGGGCGAAAGCGAGGCGGAATCTCGGCCGTGTGACGGTGAAACAGATAGTTGGTGCAATCCACCACCGGGCCGTACTCCGCCTGGGCGAAGGCGGCGGTCACGGCCTGAAGGTAGTTGGGGTTCTCCCGCAGCATCACTTGCAGCGTGGTGGTGTTGAGGATGAACGCGCCTTCGTCACAGTAAGAAGCCACCAGGCCATTGACCTCCCAGCAGTAGCGATGCGGCGCCCGCAACAGACGCGCTCGCGTGGCCTGGTAGTCGGCCGCCAGCGTCTCGCGCGGCGCGCCGATGATCTCCCCCGCCAGCGTATCCAACGACTTTTCGGCCTGCGCCGCCACCTGCGTCTCCTCGGCGGTCAGCGTGCCATCCCAATCAATGATGATCTTCAGGTGTTTTCCCATTTTTTTCCTGAGCGGCCAGGGTACGCACGGGGCGAGTTTTGAAACCTTCAGGGCCTTTAGGAAATGAGGGCTTCCTTGTCAGCTCGGGCAAAGTGAGCGCGATAGGCCGCCGTTTCCTCCAGCAGTGCCTTCAGTTGAGCGGCTATCTGAGGCAGGTCACCCCTGGCCACGTGGTTGCCCTCTGCCAGTTGCATTTCATCGCCTTCTTCATCCCGATCGAGCACCACAAGGTGTCCCCGCGCCGCAAGCCAGGTGATACCCTGGCGCACGGTGGTCTCCCGCTGGGCGGTGGCTGCCGCCAGGGTTGAAATGCTGGCTTTGCCCTCGTTAGAGTTCAGAGCATACCTGGTCAGACCGGCCAAGCGTTTCAGGAATGTCTCAGGGTGGTCCAGACCGGGATCTATCCCAAACAGGTGTACCGTCGTCGGCGCGACCTTTTTCAGCACCGTTCGCAACTCGCTAGGGCCCGGAGGGGTGGTCCAGATGATCAAACCCTTTGAGGGCTTCAATTCATACCGGTGCTGACCTCTGACCTCTGCCCTGGCCTCGGCTTCGCTCCATACCTGCACATCTTCCTGCCCCCGCAGGCGCTCCAGCACTTGGCGGGGGTGAGGCTTCCGCCGGTGGTCCACGATCTCGATAGAGGCCCGAAGGGTTTCCCAGGATCCTGCGGGTCTGGACTCTTCAATCTGGCGAGCGTCCACCCATTCCACCTGTACGTCCCGCTGCCCCCGGTAGTCGCTGGCCCGTACGACGTAGGCCAGGTCAAACCGTCCTTGTGGCAGCGGCCAGCCGGCTCCTTGCCACCAGACCACTCTCTGAGCTGTGCCCTCGTCGTCCTCCACGATCAATTGAAGGTGCTCGCCGGTGCGGCCTATCGTGCTATGGCTGGTCAGCGAGAGCGCCCTGCTGACCAGAGTCAGGGATGGGTTGCCAGGCCCAAAAGGCGACAGCCGCTCCAGGTCCTCGACCAGATCGAGAGTCAGGTCGCCCAATGGCAGATAGCCGTCTATCTGGAGGCTCGGTCGGAGACCTTCGCCTATCGGGAGCATCTCTGACACGGTACGCGACAGGGCGCGGCGGAACGCCGGAATCCGCTCCGGATCAATAGTCAACCCGGCGGCCATCGGATGGCCGCCGAATTTTATCAGCATCTCCCGCTGGGCAGCGATGGCGGCCGTGATGTCGCAGCCTTCAACGGAACGGGCTGAGCCCCGGCCTAGTTCGCCTGGCGGGGCAGCGATGAGGATGGTCGGTCGGTGGTAGCGTTCGGCTAGGCGGCTGGCCACGATGCCGATCACTCCGGCCGGCCAGGATGGGTGGGACAGCACCAGGGCGCTGTGCTCCAGGAGCGACGGGTCGCGCTCGATTTGAGCCTGGGCCGCCTGAAAGACTTGACTGCACAGCAGCTTGCGTCGAGCATTCAGCCCCTCCAGCTCTGTGGCCAGGATGCGGGCGCGACCCAGATCGTGGGTCGTCAGAAGCTCCACGGCCACGTTGGCGTCGGCCAGCCGGCCCAGAGCATTGAGTCGCGGGGCCAGGACGAAGCCGATGTGCTCTTCCGAAAGCCTGGCCGGGTCGAGTTCGGCGGTTTCCATCATGACCCGCAGGCCCAGCCGTTCGGTGTGACGCAGTGCCTCGAGACCTCGCTGGAGCAGGTAGCGCGTGTCCCCGACCTGCACCGCGACATCGGCCACAATCCCCAGGGCCACCAGGTCGAGATACTGCTCCACGTCCCCCGGCCGGCCCGCCCGGCTGTAC
>CAZQDO010000061.1:0-17640 GCA_964592085.1 uncultured Anaerolineae bacterium
CCACAAAGTTCATTACGTAGAGAAGCGACAAACGCGGCCATTCTTCGGGTCGGATATTGAGTAGTTTGCTGAAGAAGCGTGACATCGCTATCCACCAAATGAGGTTTGAGCGTAGTGCATCCAGCTCTGGAAACTTCAAGCTGTGCATCAGCTACCCGAATTTTACTGTCTAATGGGAGTATTGTCAAGCTCGCGCATCTATTCATTTGAAATGATCGGCCTGACTCGCTGATCGGCTCGCCACAGGAGGAGGCCCACCACAGGCATGGCGCACCGCTTGCCGAACAGGTGGCTTTTCTCTTTTCGACCGCGAAACCGATTGACAAAGCCTGCCGGAATTGCTATAATATGCTCTGGTGCGAAAACGACGAGTCTATTAGCTCCGTCGGTTCACTTCAGAATCGCCCAGAGGGCTTCTGGTAGTAGAGATTGGAGAACATCGAAAGGAGACAACGTGAACAACGATCAACTTGCAGCCTATCTAACTTCCATTGCTGACCGCCTAGGCCATGAGATAGATTTGGTCGAGAATGAACTGACCGACGACCAGATTGATGGACTTCGCGGGCTATATCTGTCACTGCAAAGCCAGATCGCGATCCTCACGGCGGGTAAACTGGACATCAAGTTGGGTTAGAAAGCAAGCCGGCAGCCAGTGCTTTGGCACTACGTTCACCGCGCTCACCACGTCGGTCAACCGGCAGTGTGCGCGGTGTCAGTTCGCCGGCTGTACAACCTGTAGGCCGGCGCTTTTCCGTGAATGAGCGGCGTTTGTGCTGAGCGAGGTGGCCTTCATCGAAGCTTTGAGGTGGGATAGTGGCTAAAACGCAGAGTGCCGAGGAGCAGTGAGAGGAAGCAAGCGCTGGCTAGACTGGCTCGCTGATCCTTTCGCCAGAGGAGAAGACTTGCTGCCAGGGGCAAGAGCATCAGCAGCCCAACGAAGCCCGGTGGCAAGTGGAGAAGCGAGCCTAGCAGAATACCTGCCAGCCACGCAGTGCCGACGTAGGTGAGGGTCATAGTGAATCACGGCGGTGAAAGGAAATGCCGCACCAGGATAAGACGCCTGAAGTTTAACACAGAAGGGGCATTTTTGACGAGGTGGGTTCCCGTCCAATGCTTTGCAGTTAACGACGGAAAGCGAGCGAATCATGTTTTCAGCGAGGGGGGAACGTGGTCAAAGACCGAAGAGATTGATCTGGGAGCTGACAGGGGTTGCAGGAAGCCGGAAACCTGTAAGGTGATTTCAGCTCTATAGCAAGAAAGAGGACTCTATTCTATGGAAACAAAAAACTCCCCGCGGAAGATCTTAGAAGACCGACAGGGATCTGCCCACGGGGTAAGGATACTCTGGGGGAAGCTCTTGTGGCAGGCCCACCCGCATGAACTGTCGAGCAAATGCCTGTGCCAAGTGTTCGCGGTAGGGGGGAAGGAGGCGAACGCGATCACCCTGGTTAATTGCTACCTGTTTGACTACGGAGAAAGGGACGCTGAAAATCCGACTCAGGTCAATCACTTGATAGTCGAATTCAAAGTCTTCTATGTCACATTTGTCAATAATGTGCGATCCAATAAGTCGTCCACTAACCAGAGGTTTCCAGCGTTTCTTGCCCCAACGATTTGGTTCCTCATCAGTGAGTCTTTTATAACTGAATCTTGGACATAAGATGACTTCGCCCTCATCGCCGAGTTTGAGGAAGTCGCAAGATTGTGTCATCACCACCACGTTGAAGTATTCTACTGCGGCTGGCACCTCGATTTCGACATCAACTACTGGTCCATCAGGTAGCCTTTCCAGCACTGAGACTGAAGGGATGACAATGGGGAAATCATTAAGCAAATCCCCTTGTTCGAGTGCGGCTGTGCCCAAGACAATTCTGTACCAGTCAAACATTGGTTCGTTTGCAGAGCAGGTTTCATCAGTCATCATAGAGATCGATCTCAGTCTCCAACCTAAATGTAGGCTTGCCTCTGCCACGTGTCATCAATCTCAACTTGATGAGTTGTACTCTGGCCGGAAGACGGGGAAGAGGTTCGTCGATCAGGATATCCTCCTCTAGGGCACCCTCCTCGTGGACTAACCCAATCGTCATATTGATTTGTGCTGTCATGGTTTCATAAACAGGAATATAGTCTCCGCAGAGCTCTGAGAACCCAATCAAGCCATAGGACTGAAAGCGCATTCTCTCTAGATTGATCTGACCTAATACTGCAAGCCATTGACGAATCCAATCCTCTGGTCTCTTCCCTATTGGATCAAACCCTGTAAGATCCCCAATGACTAGTGAAGAGTTGTCAATCTCGGATTGGATTGTGTCCAATGCTGCTTGAGTCCCAACCATCGCTACTCCTCCTCACCTTTGAACTTCTTGAGAAGATTGCCATCAATCAAAGAGAAGAACCATTCATGAGCGACCGTATGAGCGGACGTGAGCCATTGAGCGAATTGGTTTTCTCCGTTGATCTCAGGGGCATCGTTGTCTCTCGATAAGACCTCCAGTTGCCACATCAACATACTGTCTGTTGTCTCTTGATCAGTATCTGGGTCTTTTCGACTCCTAGTACCGCTTACAAAGCGTAGAATGCCTATGCCCTTTGGTTCTTCAATATCAAAACGCAATGCAATGTCTGCACTGATAGGCCAGGTTAAGGAGCTTACAGGACCGGGAATATGGGACGGTAACATGATAGATGTGTTTAGATTCTGGTCAAGGAAATCCAATAGGTTGTTTGTACCATATTCAAATACCATCCCATTGCGGTATCGGAGAGCCGCCAACTGCGTCCTGAGTTCTGTCTTGCCATATGCTTCTAGGAGGTTCTTACGTAGATACAATGCCCTTTCATAGAAATCATTCCACGTGTAGGGATCAGTGAAGTTGACAGTAGCCACTCCTGGTCCCAACTGCAATAGCGGCCACCTATCTTCGCCTGGTCGAAAGCGGTGGCGAACTTTATGGGGGAGCATCTCTTCAGGAGCCTGACTAGCAGGCAAGTCTTCCCGATAACCAAATTCGTTCTGAATAGCCTTGAAGAATACCCCCAATGCGAACGGAAAACCGGGGTCCTTCTTGAAGTCTGGTGTAGCGCCTGGCTCTAACTTCCAACGGATTTCGAGCCACGCTTCAAGAAGTGGATTACTCTCAAGTTTGATTTCGAGAGGGTAATGAAACTTGGAAGGCGTTTTGTTCATGTGATCCTTTCCTCGTACGAGAGATAATCAGATAGGTTTCCGGTGTACGAACTAGGGAGGTTGACCTGTGTAACACATATTATACCATATTTCTGCTCCTTTTGCAATGCCCAAAAAGAGGGGCAAGAGGGCTCTACTGACCACCCCAGCGCACAATGTGTTTCCCGTCTGCACTGGATGCCTGCTATACATGGCCTCCTGGCAGCTACCGCAGTCCTACTCATACCATACACCAACGCCTCTCGAACCACAATCCGTGAAGCGTTGTTAGCCGGCAAATAGCTGGCCAAAACCGATAGCATCAGTACGATGATCAGCCACAGGCCGATCCCGCCAGGGGCAAAGGCATAGTCTAGTAGTACTATCCAGCCTGGGAAACCTCAAGCTGGGCACGAGTTATCTGCATTGTACTGTCTTATGTGGTCGTTGTCAAATGAATCGAAAATCCGCTATCCCCCCTTTGCCCTTTCTCTCATCTCCGCAGCGTGCTCTCGGAGGTGCTGGAAGTACTCCGTCTCGGTGATCTCCGCCACCTGCTTGGCTTTCTTCACCTTGTCAATCTTGATGCGCAACTCCTCCACCTGCCTTTTCAAATGCTCCTCGCGGGCTTGCACCTCAATAGCCATTTCGCCGAACACCCTGGCCAGGCGAGCCAGCTCGTCCCTGGCTTTGGTCAAACTGGTGATACTTTCTGGCTCGAACCGCTCTCCGCGCTCTATGCTCTGAGCCGCCTGAGTAAGGGCCATGATGGGATTGGTGATGGCCCGTGAAAGGAGAAAAGATACGGCGGTGACTACCAGGATAATGGCCAAGAGGACGACGATGAATGTGTGCCGGGTGTCGCTGATTTCTGCGTTGATGTGCTCATTGACGCTCAAAGTTGTGTTAGCGATTTTCTCTTTCGTCTCCTCCACCGGCTTTGAGAATTCATCAATGTAAGTCGTAGCTGCTACAGTCATGCCTACCCCATCCGCTGTCCGTGCGTTGATTGGGGTGATGAACATGTACTTCTCCCTGATTGAGCCATCCGACTCTTCCCAGTCGTAGTAGCCAAAGGAATCCTTGCCTCCCTGGCTGCCTTCCATGATCTCCCAGAAGCCAGGCAGTTTTTGGGCCAGCTCGTGGAGGTCCAAGTTGATGATGGCAGGGTTTGAATGGAAACAGCAGGTGAGGGTTTCGTAGTCTGTCAACGCCGTGTATCCTGTCTCTCCGACAGCCTGGACGGCGATTTCTTGAAATTCTGAGCTTGTTTGCAAATCGGCAACGGCCATGCCAGGATGAGCGTTTATGTAAATCGCGCATTGCCTGGCCACGTCTTTGGCCTTTTGCTCTATGATCTCCGCGCCGAGAGCCTCCAGCGCATTGGTGGCGTCGTTTGCTGCACTTTCCCCCAGAGAGGCGCTCTTTTCCAGGGCGTAGTCCCCCACGCTCCTTATGTTGCTGAGAGCAACGTAGCCAAACAGAGCAAGGGAGACAAGGGACAACCCCAGGAAGGCCAACAACATCTTCGTCCTGATTCTGAATCTGAGTTCGGATTTGCCTCTTTCTGGCCTCTTTTTCATGTGTTTCCCTTTTCTATTTACCGCTCGCTCTCTTTCTCATCTCGGCAGCGTGCTCTCGCAAGTGCTGGAAGTATTCGGTCTCGGTGATCTCCGCTACCTGCCTGGCCTTCTTCACCTCATCAATCTCGATTCTCAGTTCCGTGATTTGGCGACGGAGGGCTTCCTCCCGTTGATGCACCTGGCGTGCGTTGTGGATGGCAATGGCCGCCTGGGGGGCAATTGTCTCCAGCAGCCGCTGCTGGTGCTCGTCGAACATCCCCGGATGAGCGCCGAGCAGCCCCAGCGTTCCCACCAACTGATCGCTTACCATCAGGGGCACACCGACGTAGCTGTGAATTGGCGACTCTTGTCCCACCTGCGGAGGTTTCGGCTCAAGGGGCGGCGGGTTCTCCACGTCGGGGACCAGAAGGCTGCGGCACTGCTGTCCCATCCACCCGGCGAAGTCTTCCCCCATCCGATAGAGGCGGCCCTGAATATCGAAGGCGTCATCACCTAGCCATGCCTGCACTCGTAGTTCGTTTCCCTCAGGGGCGTAGAGGCAGGCCTCCGCTGCATCGTAGGGAATCATCTGCTGCACCCGCTCCAGGATGGTCTGCAATGTTGCGTCGGGGTCTATGCTGCTGGCAGTGATGGCCTGGGCAATCTCATAGACGGACTGGAGCTCAATGTTGCGCTGCTCAACCTCTCGATAGAAGGCGTTCCGCTCACGGATGGCGCGGAGTTCACTGCGGTAGAAATAAAAGATGGTGAAGAAGATACCGACGCCGAAGGCATTGGCTGTGATCATCGCTGGGGCGGAATGGCGGACTATGTTGCCCCACGTGAAGCGAATGGTCTCGAGTTGGAGTATCTGGTCAGCGTTGCCTGCTATGAGAACGGCGAGGGCATTGTGGCCTGCTTCGCCGATGGCGGCGATCAGAACAGCGTGGGCAGGGCGGACGAATCCCCAACGCCGACGAATAAGGCCGGCGATGATGCCGATCAGCAGGGTGCTTACGGAGCAAGGGATGGCGGTGAAGCCAAAGCGGTCCCAGTTGAGCAGACCTATCAGGAGACGATGGCCCCCTCCCATCAGTCCCGCTATCAACCCTGGCACGGGGCCTCCCAATAACCCGGCGATCATCGGCCCCGTATCGCGGGTATTGACGACAGCGCCCAGGAGCTGGACTCCGCTGAGAGTGCCATAGATGGAGAAGAGACCAAAGATGAAGCCCAGAAGCAGATGGGAGCGGAGGGAAGGCGGGCGGTCCTCCACGTATGGGCGCATGAAGGGCGCGCGGGAAACGATGTATCCCACGAGGACAATGACACAGACTTTTTCGGCAAGCGTGATCAGCATGGCTATCACCTCATGATCTCGAGTCAGAACCGCTTCTACAGTACCTTGCTGGCAATACCCTGGAGGCCCTGGGTGACGGGGTGGTCAGGATAGCGCAGACAGAAGATGCCTGTGCTGGCCAGCCTCACCATATCCTCCGAGAGAGGCAACACTCCGGCCACCTGGCAGCCGTAGGTTTCCTCCATCTTCCTCTTCACGTCGGCGAAGTCGAAGCTAGAGAGAACCTTGTTGACCACCAGGAACATCTCGGGGATGTCCAGCCTGCGGGCCACGTCCACCGTCACCGCCGCGCCCTGGTAATCCTGCCGATCTGGGCGGAGGATGATCAGCAGCACGTCGGAGATGGCGATGGAGAGCAACGTGTCCTCGTTGAGGCCGGGGTGGGTGTCAATGAAGAGATAGTCCAGGTTGAGTCGTCTGGCCAGTTCCCAGAAGCCGTTGTTGAGGAGATCCACGTCATAGCCGTCTCTGAGCACCCTGGAGAGCTCGCTGACCTTGAGGCTAGAGGGTATGAGGTAGATGCCTCCGCCCATCACCGTGACCTTGCCGCTGCCTACGTCGTAGGCTGTCTCCTCGACGGGGCACTTGCCCCACAGGTAGTCGTTGAGGGCCTTGTCCATCTTCTGCTCGTCCAGACCGAAGAGGGCGTGGATGCCGGGGGACTGGACGTCGGTATCAACGATGCCCACCCGTTTTCCCTGTTGGGCAATGAGGGTAGCCAGGTTGGCGGTGATGTTGGATTTGCCCGTGCCGCCACGGAAGGAGTGAATAGAGATGATTATCGACATAAGTTGCCTCACTCTGCGTTCTGAATGGTGAAGAATCGAGACCCGAACCCGTCCGTATTTCCTGCGTCATCAGTTGCCGTCAAATAGATTGTGTGCACCCCGTTCTCGTAAGCGGTCGTATCGAAGTCAAAATACCAGCCAGCGCCATTGCTATTACTGTATCCTGGGAAAAGCGAGGCGATGTCTTCTCTGTACTGGTTGTAGATTGGTTTGCCAAGAGGGACGCCATCTACCCACACCATCAAGGTGGAACCATCTGTGGGGATGGTGTTGGGTTGCGGAGTCAAAGCCCAGCCGAAGACTACGTAACTGCCGCCGGAAGCCTCACCCCCTTGGATCGGTGTGTCAATACCCCCAAAGGGTTTGACGGCATTGGCGTTGTCACAGGTGAAGGTTTTTGTCCCTAAAGTGACTTCGTTTCCCTCCACGTCTGTTGCTTTAGCATGGAGGGTATAGGTCCCGTTCCCCCCATTGGGCAAGAAATAGGTGAGCAGCATGTAACCCCAGCCGGCCCTGCTATTATTCGGGTAATCGGGGTACTGCGACTCAACGTCCGGTCGCGCGCCTTCTACAAAGACCGCATCGCCGATGTAGACCAGACTCCCATTTTCCCCTCTGTAGATTTTCACGCTTTCCACACCGACGTCATCCAATGCCCAACCTGTGACTGGTACCGAGCTTCTGACAGTTGATCCCTCGATGGGCGTATCAAAAGAGCCAAAGGGGGGACTTGTAGATGCCGTCCCAAACAGGCCAGTCTGTGCCCCCACCAGCACAACGACAATGGCCACGACGACGATGCCGACCCCAACAGCGACTATTCTCTTGGTACGTGTGTTCATCTTGAACTCCCTCAGAACTTTCTATGCTTCTCCATTTGGAGATGCGGGTTTCTAGCGCCTGCGCCTCCTGACCAGCGCAACCACGCCTAAGGCCGCCAGGCCAGCAAGTGTGACCAGCCCCAGCCATAGCGGTACCTTGTTCGCCGACACGACGGTGCCGACTAGGGCAACACCCCATGGCTCCTGAGTTTTGCCCACATCAACACCCGTGGCAAGGTGGAGATACTGTCTTTGAGGTGCGGGTAAAACGGCCATAGTGAAACCATAGTTCTCTGGGGATTGTACCTCCATCCCAGAAACATTTTCTACCTGAAGGACCAGACCACCCTCCGCTTTTAGAACTTCCCCCTGCAGGATGACCCCGTTTGAATGAAAACTAGGGTAGTACCGGCCTTCACCTTGGTCGAAGTCGTAAACATCGAAGGAGAAGCGAACATCATTTACAGGGTCCCAGTGACGCACAATTGTCTGCAGACGGTCCTTGTTCTCTCCGCTTACCTGACCACTAATGTGGATAGGGTCGTAATACCCTCCCCCCCAGTAAACATGGGAAAGGACAGCCACTACCTTCTGCGGATCACCCCCAGGCTCTGTAGGGTTCGTTACCCCAAAGTCGGCGTCGAGTTGCGTATCACCTATTGAAAGGCTAGTAAGGTGCCCCACTGTAGATCGGCGATTCTTGTCAAAGTCAAAGCCTTGTCGAACATCACAAGGTTTCTCAATCTCATCGGCGGCATGTACCGCCTGGCTGCCCGGAACTTGCAATAAGCATGCAAGCAGTAAAAACACTGAAGCACATTGCTTTATGAGCTTGTTCTTCTTCATTTGTTGTTTCCTTTCGTTTTTGCTCAGGATTTGACGTAGACGGTTTCTCAAGGATACCTACTCCCCTTTCTCTATCTTGTCGCTTAGCGTGCTCCATACGCTCTGCGCCGATGACGTTTCCCTGGTCTCCAGGGTTCGCCCCAGGTGCGCCCAGATCGGCTCGGTGTCAGGCGGCAGGATGGAACGGACATAGGCCATGCAATACAGACCCAGGTCCCGCCGCACGGTATCTATCTCCTGCCGCAAGGCAGTCACTTGTGCCTCCATTTCCGTGCGCAATCTGGAGTCAAGTGTTAGCTCCTGTACTTTGCGCTTGAGACCCAGTTGCGCTTGCAGTCGCAGAAGCGATTCCACCTGCTTGCGCTTGTTTGTACCAAAGCGGTCGCCGATCGGCGCCAGCAGTGGATCGAGGTTGTCTAGCTGCTGCACGATGGCTGATTCCCCTGCCGATACCCCGACCTGTAACCCTAGCGTCTCGCGCAGCCAGCGGCGCTCTTCCCCCAGCCCCCAGAGGATAAAGGCTGCCGTGAATCCAACGCCGCCCAACCCGATGGCTACAGCCAAGACCAACATCACTTGTCCTTGACCACGGCTGACGACGTTATTGAATGTGACGTGCAGGGCCATCGCCGCCATCCAGCCCAACAGCACCGATGCAACGCGGCTGAACCCGCGGCCAAAACGCAGGCGGCCCAGCGATACACCGACCAGGGCGCTGGCGCTGCCGTGCATCAACGAGGTGGAAAAGGCACGGCTCAGGGCAACCAACAGGTCGGCATCGCTGCCGGCGCGGCTCAGGTAGAGCAGATTCTCCAGAACGGCAAAGGCTGTGCCTGCGGCAAAGCCGTAGATGGCGCCGTCAACGAAGTAGGTGAAGTCGGGGCGGCTGGCGTAGTAGATGAGAACCAGGGATTTGAGGATCTCTTCGATGATGGGGGCTGCCAGGGTCGTCAGCAAGCCGAATCCTACAAATCTCAAGGCAAAGGTATTGGCCTGGAACGCCAGGATGAAGGCAGTGACTCCCCACAGGAGGCAGATTACCACTGCCCGGAAGCTGCCAGAGGCGTAGAGGTCCAACCAGTGAACCAGATATAAAAAGAGAAGCGGAACAGATACAGCCACCACGATTGCCAGAATCATTTTTTGATTCAAATTGCTACCTGGACAGAGGCGCGGTCAATACGAGTACGCCTTCGCCGTCCATCAACTCTGGTTGGTGCGCCAAAAGGGCATCTGTCGAAAAGCCAATGTAATGGCGATGTCATTTTCGCAGACGCGATCAATACCACTTTTTCATGCTGCGTTGACTGCTGGGAGCGAGCAATAGTGCTGATATCTGGCTAGCGCCTCAATACAGAAGCCGGTCGTCAACTCCTCTGACCCAAACCAAAAGGAATGTGGAAGTGGGGCTTCGGGACCAGTATAAAAGGCCACCCTTGACCAGGCTCCATCTTTCCGCTGATGGTTCAAAATATAATCAATTGCCGAATCAAGCACAGCGCGGTTATTGTACTCGAAATTGAACAATGCACAAACAGCCAGGGCGGTATTGAGGTCATTACCAAAAGAGCCGTCCTTTTGTTGCCGCGAGATGGTCTTGTTCACGACGGCATCTCGGGCCTCTCTCAGGCTGGAGACACCGTTGAAGTAGGCTCTGGACATCATGTAGTAAAGAGCTAAATGATCGAGGTAATACCAATATGACCCCTCTTCCTGATCGTTCAACACAATGTGGTTGAGATAATCACATACCGCCCTGGTCTCCTCACGCTCACCCAGATACAGTAACACGTTGGCATTGACCACGCTATCAACGTCGTTTTTGGCTGTATGGTCGTCCTTGATCCAGGTGCAGAAGAGGCCCTGGTCATTCCGGTTAGCCAGGATAATTCCGATGTTGTCAAGGTGGGGATGGTACTTCTTGAGCACGAAGGAAGCACATGAAGTATCGTCTAAATCCGGAGTGGGCCTTTGCTTAGTTCTCGACGTCCAATACCTCCACACCCCAGGAGGCTCCATCTCTTCTATGAGAAAGTTGACGGCCTTCCGCGTCATTTCGTTCGCCTTGGGGCCATTCACGAAGCCGAGACAATACAGAACCAGGCTGGTGACAAATGGCGTGCTGTCAGGCAGGTATTGATCCTCCAACCCTGGGTTGGGAGACATGTGCGTTTTGAACTCCCCGTATGGTAGTTGGTGGTGAAGCAGGAAATCAACCGCTTTTTCAATCGCTGAAGTCAATTTATCTCTCATGCGCTTTCTGGTTCATGGTCTTGAGGGAACGGCAAGAGGCTCAGCTCGGCAGCTCTAGCCCAAACATCCTCTGTATCGCTGGTGTGACCCGAATCACATTGACCTCGCTCTCTGATTGGGTAAAGAGCAAATGCGTAGATCGGGGCGGCAGGTCGCTCAAGGGCTCCCCGTTCTGCAACCGTCGAACGGCTTCTTTGACGTCGTATCGAAAGGTGCGCAGCTCTGTCGGCGTGCCCAAACGGCCCTTTGCCATGCTGAACTTGAGGGCCTCGTATTCTACTAAGTCCGTGAGATAGGTTTCCTGAAGCTGCCTCTGACTGATCTCGCTCCGCAAGTAGCGGAAAAAGTCTATCCCGAATTGAGAGCGATAATAATCTCTGGCCGCGTCGTCCACGTTCTGCTCTTTCCAGGCCAGCCAGCCATCCAGCACCAGGTTCAAATCGCCCAGGCTCTCTCTCAAACCGAGCAGCAGATTGGGGAACTCCCACGCGCTGGCTATTGCCTTGAGCTTATCCCGGTTCAGATGAGGGGGATCTATGTAGTGAAAGCTGGCAAAGACCTCAGGATGGGCTCGCACCAGTTTCTCCTCCTCGTCAGTCAACTGGTAATCCGAAGCGTCAGAGAAGTGGCCGTCATACTGAAGCCGACTGCTGTGGGCCTCGTACAGCGAACTAGGCACCAGTGGAGTCAACAGATGCACTTGCACCCTGGTGGTCTCGAAACGGCTCAGTTCTAGTGCCAGGTTGAGTGTGGCCCGCAAGTCCTCTTCGGTCTCTTCCGGGAAACCAACGATGAAGGAGCAGATCGCCCTGATGCCACGTTCCGACACGGCCCGCAAGGTGGGCACGACCCGCTCCAGTTCCAGGTTCTTGTTGATGATCTTCTGCATGGACGCCGAACCGGTCTCGATACCAAAATAGATGCCAACGCAACCTGCGGCCCGCATCTCGTCGAGCAACTCTTCATCTACACAATCCGTGCGGGCACTGCAACTCCACTTTAGCGGCAAGCTGGACTTGATGACGGCCTGACAAAAGGTCTGCACGAGTCGCTTGTCAACGGTGAACAGATCGTGACTCAAATCGAAGTACCGACAACCGTAACGTGTGTTCAAGTATCTCATCTCGGCGAGCAGGCGCGCCGCCGATTTCATCCGATAACGCCGTTTGAAGTAACGACTGACCGAGCAGAAAGTGCAGCCAAAGGGGCATCCCCGCCCGGCCTCAATCTCGACCCGCTCCATCCCCTCCAGGGGGTAGAGGTGATAGGCAGGCATGGGCTGCACATCCAGGTCTTCAATGGGCGGGGCGTCGGGATTGCGGTACACCTGGCCGTTTTCGCGCCAGGTGATACCCGGCAGGTCGGCCAGACTTCGACCTCCTCGCCAGCGTGTCACCAGCCCTTTGATCGTCTCCTCCGCCTCGCCACGCACAATCAAGTCAATCCACGGAAAAGCCCGCAACGTCTCCACGTCTGTACCGCTGGCCTGTGGCCCTCCGAGTATGATCGGTCGCTCTGGATCCAGAGCGCGATAGCGACGGGCCAGGGCGATGGTCTGGGGATAGGAGTTGCACATCGTGCCAAAGCCCACCAGGTCTGGCTCTGTGGCTCGGATCATCTCTGCCAGTTGATCGTAGGCGCCATCTCCCGGCGTGATCCGTCCATCCCGGAAGGCTCTGGTCTGGTCTACGATCTCCACCGAGCAGCCGACCTCTTCCATCGCCGCGCTCACGACCAGTAGCCCGATGGGAACGAACGGTTTGGGGTTGAAAATGCTGCCAGGTTCCATACGCAGTGGGGTTATCAGAGTGACTTTCGTTCCCGACTTACTCTTCAATGGTACTTGCTCCTTGAAAAAGGAAGGCGAACCGTTCCCGGATCCGTCGCGCTCGCTCTGCTTGCAATTCTTCCTTTAACTGACGGCATTGCTGGGCCAGGACATCAATGTACGCTTCCAGATAGGGGGCGTATAAGTTGGAAATGCTTTCCAACGTCCGCCGATTGTACTCCGCCGCCAGGTCCAGCATCTCCTCAAAGACCCTGCCGACGAAGAGAGCCTTCTCCACCTCGACCTCGGTCAGTGAAGCGGGGGAGCTGATTCCCTGGGCGGCCATCACGCGGGTGAGGAAGTAGGTGTAGTTCTCCCGCGCCAGGTCCCCACGCCAATCCCGAAGGTCGTCCATCAACTGCACGACCACCAGATTGTAGTCCAGCATATCTTCCAATAGTTCGATGGCATCCTCTCGCCCTGCCAGCAGGCTCATCGCCGTGCAAGGGACTTTGAGAGGGGCGGCCTTGTGCCCCAGCCGAATGAGGTCCCCTTCCTCGTACTCCTGCACCTTTCCCCAATGATGCTCTCGCTCCCAGAGCACGCTCTCCGCCCACTCCTCGATGTATTTCTCGAAATACCCCCAGAATGGCGAGCCTGAGTCAAAGAGCAAGCGATACGGCGCGATGAAATCCAGGAAGAAAAGACTTCCCAGAGGCAGGAGATGCCCCTGGTACTCTCCCGGCCTGATGTCCATCACCGCGTCCTGTACGAAGAAATAGAGCGTCCCAAAGGTGATGCCCAGCGCGCTGAGGCGGCAGGCCTCCTGGTCAACGCCGAGGGCTTCCCTCAGCCAGAAAGGCAGAAGATAGATGAGACCTTTTCGCTGGCTGGTCTCTTTCGACAACTGATACCTGTTCAGGAAGGCCCGGCCAGCCCGACGCAATGAGGGTGGATACGTGGATACGCGCCTCTCACAGGCCTCCAATATCCACTCGACATCGGCATCGAAGTCACGGCTAAGATTCATCGTTGGCTCCCCGGCTGCGAAAGCAGAGCGGGCTCCCATGCATCGCCCTGGGCTGAAGCTCAGGGCTGAAAGAACCAAGCCCTACGGGCTAAAATTCCAGCCCAGAAGCATGTCCTGAGCCCGCCGAAGGGGGGCTTTGTTCTCTCAGCGCGGGGACTTTAGCCCCGCGCTGCCTGGCACTAACCGCAGCGGCTCTTCGGCTACCCCTTCGACAGGCTCAGGGCGACGGCTCAGGACAGGCGTGGGAGCCGCCTCTGCTGGTGGGTTGTGATCTACTGACCCTACCAGGTAAGGGGCTGGAGAGGGGAGAGGGCCTCTCCAGCTTTGAGGTTTACTGACCATCTGCTGGCGATGCTTCAAAGGAACCCCTTCCTGTCCTGCCTGATGGCGGAAAGGCCACTACCTGGCTGCTATCACCACTGGTAACCGTAGCAAATCCAATCGCAGCCTTTCGACAGTCTCTCGTCCAGAGACTCGCTGAGGTCACTCATATCCGCCGCCTTGAGCCTGACCAACTGCTCTTCGGTCAGTTCGTAGCCGGCTTCCTTGACCGCTTTCTCCGGGTCCTCCACCAGCTTGGCTCGGAACTCGGAGTCGGCGACGGCGCGGCCGATTAGTTCGTGTATCTCTTTCTCGGTTGCCATTGTATCACCTCCTTTTTTCTATCGGATTAACCAGATATGGGATGTTCCAGGTTTGAGGACGACATGCCTCTCCTCATGCCACGCCCTCTCCCCGGCTCATCCCCTGGAGCGCTCGCCCGCTGGTACAGGCGGGCGAGTTACTCCTAAGTCCATTGCCCTTAGGATGTTGGCAATGCTTCTCCCTGCCCTCATATCGCTGCTGGGGGACTGCAGCAGGTATTGAAGGAAAGCGTCGGGATGCTTCTCTTTCAGCTCCAGGTATATCCACATGATGAGCTGGGCCAGGTGTCGTATCAGGTCACAATCCGCTTCGTAGGGCCGATGGGGGGTACCGCCATATTTGATGGCCGCTGAGAGGCACCCCCCACCACACATGTAACGAGCCCAGCAGCTTTGACAAAGAGGCTTCCTGTCTACGTCGAGGTAGGACCGCCAGCGAGCCAATCTTTCCCTGTCCACACCAGTCGCCACGTGGCCGACGCGATAGTCCTCTCTCTCAGCCAGGTACGGGCACGGGTAGAGCCCCCCGGAAGCCGAGACGCCTAACATCCTTACCCCGGCGCCGCAGTAGGTGCGGCGCTTCAACCCGCTGCAAAAGTGGGCCATGAAGTGCGCAAAGAAGCCAGCAGCAGAGAAATCGCCCTCTGGCGCCCCTGCCAGAAAGCGCCGCGCCAGCTCGGCGTATCCCACCTTCAACTGCTCCCGTGCCGGAAGGTCGAGTGCATAGTCGTCGCCATCTCCCTCGACATAGTTCAGGCCTACACGGCCAACCCCAAGGCCGGTCAGGTGGTCCAGGAGTTCCAGGATGGAGGAGTTATAGCGGGTGACGGTGGCTCGGATGCTGACCCGTTCGGCGTAGTCAGCCAACAGTTGGGGCAAATGGGCCACGATGGTCGCATACGAGCCTCTCCCGGAGGCCATAGGTCTCAGCCGGTCGTGGACGGCGGGGGGGCCATCCAGGCTGACCTGGACGCTGATCTTGTGCTTTTTGATGAAGGCGATGTTGTCGTCCTCAAACAGAGTGCCGTTGGTGACGATGAGGTACGCCATCCGCTTGCCGTGCCTGGCTGCCTGGGCCTGGCTGTAAGCCACCATGTCCTCGATGAGCCCAAAGTTCAGCATCGGCTCCCCGCCAAAGAAGGTGAAGTAGCAAAGCTCCTCCTCACCCGATTCTCGAAGGACGAAGTCCACCGCCTGTCGGCCTACTTCCGGGCTCATTTGATAGCGCCGTGCTCCGAAACCCCCTTGCTCGACGATGCAATATCGGCAACGCAGGTTGCAATCCTGAGCGATGTTGAGCTCCAGGTCGGTAATGATTGAGGGCAGCACTTCGCCCACCTCGGAAAGGGGGAGGGGCTCAAAGGCGATGATGCCAAGTCCCTTCAAGCTCTCCAGGGCACGCTCGATCTTGCCTGCCTCGTGCTCTTTCCTCAACTCGTAAAGCAACGCTTCCAGAGGAGTCCCCTGCGGGGCGGTCAGGATGTCCCGCTCCAGAGGGGTGATACCAAATACCCTGCTTTGCCGCACGTCGAGAAGGATGTGGCGGCCATCCTGGCTGAAACAGTGTATCTCCGCCTTGTGTAAGCGCTCGGACATCGTCTTCATTGAGATTTCCTTTGCTGTCGTGTTCTGAAGAAGGTGCGCAGTCGGGCGGGGGCCTCGTTGGCCAGGAGGAGGGCTTTGATAGCGAGGCCCAGAACGAGGGTGAAACCGGACACGATCATGAGCCCACCAATGAGGATCAGAGACAAGAGGTCGCTGCCGCTCAGTATCTCCTGGAGCATCTTCTTGACGTGGAACTGCCAGAGGAACACACCAAAGAACAGGTTGATCCCGGTCCAGATGGCTGCCAGGATACCAAAGACGGTAAAGATCCTCTCCTCCCGACTGAACTTACTCCGCTCTTTGAACAGCTTGGCCAGCAGCTTGTCCTTGACGAAAGCCAATGCTTTCTTGCGCAGCAGGGGGATCTCCAGCCAGTCCATCAGAACGTAATAGCCGTCCCATTCCAGAAGCGGGTTCATATTCACCAGAGCGCCCACGTAGCCCATAAAGGCAGCCTGGAAGAGGATCGGGTTCAAGGGGAACGAGGGAAAGACGGCGATAAAGATGGCAAATAGGCTGCCCAGCAGCACGGTGGCAAAACCACCGGCGAGGGAAACGACGATGCGGGCCCGCTTGGGTGCCATCCAGATGTCGGTGGTGTCCACGAACCAGGCCAGCGAACCAAAGTAAACCAGGGCGCCGGCCTTGGGCACCTGGCGGCCATACGATTTACAGGCCATAGCATGGCCGCACTCGTGGAAGAACAGCATGACGTAGTTGAGCATCATCAGAGCGATCAACCCCAGGCCATACGAACCGGCCGTGCTCAGGAGAGGATAGGTGCCAGCCAGCAGTTCTCGAACGAAGAACACCAACCCGACCACGATGAGCACTCCAGATAGGATCCTGCCTGGTTGAGTGAAGAAAAGCCATCCCAGCCGCCGATAGAGCGCATCGAAAAATCGGTCTGCATTCTTCAGGCTGAGCTCCTTTTGGGTAGAGGTTTCGGAGAACTGCTGGAGGCGGTAGATCAGGGTTTGAGCGGCGAAGCGCTGGCTGACGGCGCCAAAGATGTGTACTGGCTTCTCCTCCAGCAGGTGATTCGCCTTGAGCTGTGCCATGAGATGAACCAGGCGGTCGAAAGCGAAAGCTCCAAACTTGACGAAGTAAGCCACGGCCAGGTCGCGCACGGAGTGTTCCCCATCCATGAGCTCCCACAAAAAGTAATCTCGTGGTTCGAGTTTGAGATAGGTGTTGGCTTCGGGGCTCTTCAGGACGTAGTACTCCTCGCCGTGTGTCCTTGGCTGGAGGGCCACCTCTACGTTGGCGATGCGCTTGGGCTTCTTCTTGGAGAGGTCCAGCCGCTCCTCAATGGTCTCCCATAGGTCCAAGGTGGTCTCGCGCTCCTGCTCAACCGCTTGCTCCAGAGTGCCCCAGAGTCCGCCGCTACGACTTTCCTCCTGGCCGGACCTGTCCTGGGATGTTGCGTCCATCCTTTACCTTCCTCTCTTGCTTGAGATCAAAACTCTGTGGGCCGCCTTTGCCGCCTCTGGATCAGAGAAGATCTCGTAGCAAAGGTGACAGACGTTTACGTAGCCGCCTCCATTTTGACCAGGCAAAACAATCCCTGCATCGGCCAGGGCCGGCAGGAACCACGAGGGGCCATGCTCTTTCAAGATGGCCGGGAGGGGAGCGCTGTCGGGGTGGGTCACGATCTCCAAGAGCGGTCTTTGATGCAAGTTGCCCATCCGCAACGGAGGCGTCCTGCCCGCGTAGGAGAAGCAGGGATAGACACTGCCATCTACATCCACCGTGAGTCTACGCGGGATCGGGCCAGGGCAGGGAGCTTTCGGC
>CAZQDO010000062.1:0-15498 GCA_964592085.1 uncultured Anaerolineae bacterium
GGACGGTGAACTCGGTCATGGGGGGGAGTTCGCAGGTATCCACGTAGCGCCGCAGGATGGGGTATGGGTCGCGCTCGTTGGCGCTATAGGGGTAGGAATTGTCGTCGTCCTGGACAGCAGCGTAGTAGGGGTTGGCCTTGCTCATGGCGGCCATGACGCCGTAAACGGGGATGCCCGGCACCGGCTCGGTGATGTCATCGTACATTGACGGCTTCTGCAGCGGATCCTGGGGATACCGAAGGCCGATGCCGGTGACGAAGCTCAGGCTGAGGGGGTTGGCGCCGAGCTGGGTATTGAGGTTGATCAGAGCGGCGTCCCAGTAACGGTCGTCCCCGGTGAGAGCATAGGCCTGCAACAGCCGGAAAGCGTAGCGGGTGGATTGGGTGAAGGCTCCCCAGCCGATCCAGACCGGGACGTCGAGCCGCGCGCCATTGTGGTAGACGTTGGCCTGGGTGCGACTGACGTGCGTCTCGGCGTCAGCGACGAGAGCGTCGAGGATCTGCTGTTGCCACGTGGGGTTGACGTCGGGCCAGTCGGTGTTGACGTAGGCCCAACTGGCCTTCTGCTGGTGGTGCTGCCAGTCGTTCCAGCCCCACAGTGGTGAGTTCTGGCTCCAGTAGATTCCGAAGGCGGTGTGGTACTCTGCGGCGCCGGTGGTGCGGTAGATCTCGGCGGCGGCCCAGGCGCGGTCGTCGGTGTCGCCGCCGAGATCGGTGTAGTCGCCGGTGCAGACGCCATCAGGATTGACGAAACCATCCGCCGGCTCGACGGTGGGGTGGGCCTGCAGGAAGTCCCAGGCCAGCTCCGCCCCGGCCAGGTAGGTGGCGGCCAGATCGGAATCGTAGGGCTGCCAGAGGCGGCTGCCCAGGGCCAGGACCGCCGCTGTCAGAGCGGTGTCGTGGGTGGTCTTGGGCAGGATGTAGCGGGTCTCGGTGCTATCCTCCGGCATGCCGCTAACCCAGCAGGCGGTGGTGACCTTGTGGTAGACCCCGCCGTCGGTTTGGTCCTGGAGCTGCACCAGCCAGTCCAGCTCCCAGCGGGCCTCGTCCAGGAGGTCGGGAACGCCGTTGCCGCTCTCAGGGATGCCCCAGTCGTCGCCGAAGCGCGTGGTCTGGTCGGCGCCGTAGAGGTCGTGACCAAGCTCGAAGCTGGTGAGCAGAAACCACAGCGCAGAGGCGCCGGTGGGCACGTACTTGCCATAGTCACCGGCATCGTGCCATCCGCCGACGACGTCCTTGTAGCCGCCCACCGGCTCGCCGTTGTACAGCGGCCAGGTGGCCACGCTGTCGTGGTAAACGGCGTCGCCGGTGTGACAGGCATCGTGGGGATGATCGGTCAGGGTCAGGGCGGTGCCACAGCGTTGGTGGTAGAGGCCACGAGCGGCGATGCGGGCGGCTTCGCCCAGCGCGCCGGCCCCGATGGCAAAGGTGTCGCTGACGCCGAAGCCGGGCACGCGGGCACGATAGACGCCGGGCGTGGTGAGGTCGCTGAAGTCGAAGGCGAAAACGTCCTCGCCGGAAAGATGCCAGTTGGCGGCGCGGAGAACCAGGGGGATGGTGAGGGCGACGGTATCGGTGGCGGCGTCCACGATTTCCACGTTGGGAGGCGAGGAGAAACCAGGTTTTTCGTCTGTAACTGGCAGGGGGCTGGTCAACGAAGGTAACTCAGACAACGGCCTCTCAGTATTCTTGGAGAAAAAAACCTGGTTTCTGACACTGAGCTGATCGGCGACACGCAAGGCTCCGTAGGGCAGGGCAGCCGCGCCGTGCAAGGTGACGCTGGCAGGCAAACTTTCAGTGACCCAAGCAGCGGTGTCGTAGTCGTAGCGGTAGGCCAGGCCCGCCGGCCCGAAAGCGAAGCCCTGGCGGGCGTCGAGGAAGGCCACCGCGTGGAGATCGGCTGTGTCGGGAGTTGTCTCCAGATCAAAGGCGTCGTCGCCGAAGCCGTCCCTGCGCAGGATCACGCCGCCATCGCCCACTGCGATAGCCACGCCGTTGGGATCGCCGACCACGTGCCGCAACGTGACGGTGGTGGGTGAGGCGATTTCTTGCCAGTTGCCATATTGCAGTTCCAGGATGGTGCCGTTTTCGCCCACCGCCCAGGCGCCGGCCCCAGGAAATCCTCCCACGTCGTGGAGGGTGGTGGTTGTCGCGCCGCTGATGTCGGTCCACGTGCTGCCGTCCCAGCTCAGGAGCGCCCCGCCGTCACCAATGGCCCACGCGGTGTCGGCATCCGTGGCGAAGACACCGCGCAGGGTCGCTGTGGTCGGGGTGGTGACTAACTCCCAGTTGGCAGCGCCGGGCGTCCAGTGCAAAATGGTTCCCCCGCTGCCCACGATCCAGCCCTCGGCTTGAGGCGTGAAGTGGACGTCGTAGAGATCAGCCGCGGTAGGCACACTGACCGTCTGCCAGGCTGCGTCATCCCAGTGTATCACCGTGCCGGCGTCGCCGACGGCCCAGACGTCGTATTCGGTGAGGGGGTAGACGGCGCGGAGAGATCGGGTATTGGATATTGGATATTGGGTCACAGTCCAGCCGGTGGAGGGGTGCCAGTATAGGATGGTGCTGTCGTCGCCGACGGCCCAGATACCGCCGCCCAGGTCGCCCAGGTAGCCGCCCACGTAGCCCCACTTGGGGCCGTCGGGCAGGTAGCCCGCCTGATTGACCTTGATGTTGGGGTTGAGGGCGTCGGGGTCGAACACCAGAGGCACGTCGGTGGCCGGCATGGGATTGCCCGACAGATCGGTGATCCCTTCGATGGTGAGGGTGTAGCTGGTGTTGGACTGGAGGGGCGCTGGGAGGCGCAGGGTGACGTCGAATCTCAGCACCGGCGCGCCGCTGCTGCCCATGGGGGCGCTGCCGCCGAAGTTCACCACCCGCCACTCGAACCCGACACCGGTGGGCTGCTGGGGTGAGGTATAGGCCGGGTCGGTGTCGCTGATTACGGTGTAGTGGGCGGAGTCGCGGGCAACATCCGGATCGAAGCGCTCCGCGAAGCGAAGGCGCAGGTAGCGATGGCTCTCGATGATGACCTGCTGCAACTCCGGGGGACTGACGTCGCGAACCACGATGTCATCCACGAAGCTGGCGCGGGACTGGCTATCAGGCCCCCACTTCAGAAACTCCACGTCGCCCAGGTCCCACTCGGCGGTTTGCAGCGCGCTGATGGGGATCTGCACTCGACGCCACGCGCCGTCCAGCACACCGCCTTCAATGTAGTCCAGGATGGCGACGGTGTTGGAGCTGGCGTACCAGTTGGTGGCTCGAAAAGTGGGGCTGGCAGGCGGATTCTCCGGGTCGGCGGCGCGCATGTAGAATTCGATCACGTCGTAGCCGCTGAGGTTGCGGCGCGAATAGCCGCCGCAGTAGAGATTGAGGGACGGGCTGTGCCAGGGGTCGGCGATGAGCTTCAGGCTGTGGCTGCCGTCGTAGGCCGCCTCGGTGGTGTCGGCGGCGTACTCGACACAGGAAGGATCGGCCAGGGGCACGCTGCCAGGCTCGCCGTCGTAGAGAACCTGGTCGGCCACCAGCGCGGTCGCCATCGTAGACGGCGGGAGCAGCGCCACCAGCGTGAAAGCGGCCAGGGTGATCAATCTGCCAAGCTTCAACGTAGTCTTTTGATACACAGGTGTCCCTCCAGTGCACCACTACGAATATGAGACCATAGTCAAGGGCGGGCTTCGGCGCCCCTGGCAACCACAGCCATTTTACTACAGTATGGACCTATCGTCAAGATCCTACCAATCGAAAGACTGGGAGGGCAAAGGCCACGAAAGCATTTCTTGCCTTTCGTGGCCTTTCGCTTGTCCTGAGTCCGTCGAGGGGCGTGTTTCGTGGTTCATCAGAAGCTCTTTAACATAATCGGCAAGTAGATGCTATACCTCACCGGCATCGTTCCGTAGCTCCAGAAGCCTCCACTGAGGGTGTAGTCACCTCCCATCAAGACTCCGGCATCTGTCTGGCCAATGGTACCGCCCAGGGTGTAGGAGCCGCCGGTGCTGAAGGTGGCCCCGCCGCCGTCAATGGTGTTCCATGTCAGGGCATAGCCATCACCGGATTGGGCAAGTGCGCTGTGGCCTACCAAGAGGATCAAAACGATCAGGGCTAGGAGTGTCGTTAGATGTTTCATCGTTGTTCGCCTCCTGCTTGATCCTCACTCATCGCGGCCAGCAGTGCCTCCAGGGATGTCAGTCTCGCCTGCAAGCTGTCAATCTGGGCATCTTTTTCCTGGAGAAGCTGATACAGTCCCTGGATGGCTGCCAGGGCTACACCATTGGCGTCCTCTATGTTGATGGCCATGTTGCTCTCCCCGTACCCAAAAGCAGCATAAAAGTCCTGGGCCACCGGGCCAACATGGCGTATGGAAGGCTCCTGGCTCCTGAGGTTGTACTCTTGAACCGGCAATGTGGCCAGCTTCTCCAGGATGGCCTGACTATCAAGGGGGGTGAGGTTCTCTTTGGTCGCCCTATCGCTAATGAAGTTCCAGGAGTTACCACCTGGGGGTACGTACACTCCGCTTGTAAGGATGGAGTTGGTGTAGAAGTAGACCCCGCCGCTGGTTCGGGCAACCCAGCGATTGTCGTCATTGCATTCAACATCGGCTTCTGTGGAGTCGCCCCAGACAAAGCACCCGGTGTTGTTGGCCTTGGCATGGCTGCCTGCGGCGAAGCTATAGTCACCCCCGGCGTAGTTGTAGTAACCTCCGGCGATGGCGGCGAAGTCTCCATTGGCGGCATTGTACTGTCCTCCGCCGACGCTGGCGCTGCCGCCGTCGGCGTGGTTAAGGGCGCCTCCAACGATGCTTGCGTGGCTACCATCGGCCATGTTAACGTAGCCTCCGGCGATGGTGGCCGCATGGCCAGTGGCGTAGTTTGAAAAGCCCCCGCCGATGATGGTAGAGTCACTGCTGGCGGTGTTGCCTTTGCCCCCGCCCACGGTGGAGTAGAGGCCGCTGGCGGTGTTGTCGTCGCCCCCGCCCACGGTGGCGTAGTTGCCGCTGGCGGTATTGTAAATACCCCCACCGATGGTGGCGGAGTTTTCAGTGGCGGTGTTGCCGTATCCACCCCCGATGGTGGTGGTGTCACCGCTCGCGGTGTTGTAGATGCCTCCGCCGATGGTGGCATAATTCGCGGTCACCTGGTTGGGGTGCCCACTCATCCCTCCGCCGCTGATGGTGGCGCACACCACGCCGTCGGCCACACTATTGCTGCTATGACCTCCGATCACGTTGGGACTGGTGGCATTTTGCTGGGTCCATAGGCCCGGCAGGGCCAGCGCGTATGGCGCCGGGGTCAGTGCCTGGCGGGGCAATAAGGTAGAGTAGTCACCCGTGCTGCTGCCAGGCCGCACGCCGATCTCCAGATAGCGCGCATTGCCTGTGAAGACCCCGGCACCGAAGTCCAGTTTCACGGTGAATAGGCCGTCGGCGACAGCGATATTGTCCTGGGTGACGACACCTACTTGTATCCCGTCACTGGCTGTGTCGTAGAGCTCGAATTGGAAGTCATAGGTTCCGTTAGCAGGGTCGCCGGCATCGGTCAAACGCCCCTGATAGGTAAATGCTGTGCCTGCGACGTCCTGAGCACCCACATCACGCTGTGGAACGGGATCTTGTGCGCCGGCGCTACCAGTCAATGCCAGTAGCAGACCGCAGATTACAAAAAGGTTTACTAACCGGTTGATGATCTTCATTTCGGTTTCTCTCCTTTGCATGTTATATGGGCGCATCTCCTCTAATGCACCGCCACTAGCATGATGTCCATTCCCTTGCGGCAACGGATAGTAAATAGACAAGTGGATAGGGGTCCTCGC
Organism: uncultured Anaerolineae bacterium; assembly: GCA_964592085.1. Lineage (GTDB taxonomy): Bacteria > Chloroflexota > Anaerolineae > VGOG01 > VGOG01 > CAZQDO01. The sequence continues at coordinate 5,811 of CAZQDO010000062.1, forward strand.
CGGCACATTCGTTTATCCGCTGCCCATCCGTTGCCTCGGGCTTGCACTCCCCCCTACCAAAAACGCCAGCCTCAGGGGCGCGCAAAAGCACGGCCTTGGCTGGCGTCGCGTGCAGGGATGTCGTCTGCTATGTTGCTCGACCACGATCAAGGGCGCACTTTAGTGCCCCTAACAACCATAATCATACCGGTTCAGCTCAAGCTGCAGCTAATCCTCACCTCCTTCCCACAAACGAATAACGCCAGCCACATGGCACGCGAGAGCGCACCTTGGCTGGCGTTGCGTTCAGTGATGATATCTGCTATGTTGCTCGACCATGGTCAAGGGTGGGCTTCGGTGCCCTCAAACAACCACGGTCATTCTAGCATGATTTAGGCTTCTTGTCAAGACCCATCCGTAACCTGCACCAGGCGGATGTCGTCGAAGTAGAGGGTGCGGGGGCCCAGAGGGTAGGTCTTGGTCTGCCCCAGGTAGTTTTCCTCCTCCAAGAGAGTCTCAGGCTCGAATTCCAGCCAGTCTACGTTGGATACGTCAATGTCATGGGCCATCTCTGCGATGGGAATGACTATGTGCTTTGAAGCGTTGGGCAAGAGAAGGATGTCTCCGCCGGCCTGCGGATACCAGCCCCCGGCATTGTCGCCCACGCCGACGTAAAAACCGGTGTAGTAGCCGCTCTCGTTGTAAACGTCGAACTCCAGGGCGGTGAAACTGCTCCAGTCCGTCAGGAACTGCCAGGTGCCCATATTGGGCAACTGTGAATCGCCGAAGACCACCTTCAGCGACCATATCCCGTCGGTGACGTGCTGGCTGGGCCGCTCCTGGGAGATGACGTTCTCGAACTCCCAGTCGCTCACCTCTCCTGCGGTCTCGAAGGAGAAGAGGAGGGTGGACTCCTCGGCCACGCGGCCCAGGGAGAAATCAACCGTCAGCGTCGCGCCAGCTCCTACGTTGACTGTTTGCTGGGCCGATGTGTAGCGATCGCGGCCGGCGGTGAGGGTCTGATCACCCGCCTCGACTGCCAGGGTGTAGGTGCCGCTAGCGCCGGTCAGTGCGGCCCCTTGACCGTTGGAGACCAGCACGCCGGCCAGGGGTGCACCACTTCCGCTTTCGGTCACTGTGCCCTGGATGGTGGCCAGAGTCATGGGATGCTGCCCGGACAGGATCTCGCCCATGAGATCGCGGAAGGCGTAGAAGTCCTCAGGGTCGGGATCCATGTCGCGCAGGAGTTGGGGAAGCAGGTTGATGACCAGGCTTCGAGCGAAGTCCTCGCTGGTCTGCGCGGCCAGCAGGGTCAGGTACTCGTAGTCCTCGGCCGCCTTCCGCGCTAGTTCCAGACGGATGGAGGGCAGCGGGCCGTTCACGTCGGCGATAGCGTGCGAAGCTAAGCCGTCGCCCTCAATCTTGTGCCCCGGCCAGAAAAGGGCTCCTGCGCCGTTGCCGTAGACGGGGTCGTGGGTGCTGAGCCAGGGATTGACGATGTCCATGCTGTTGGCGTCCCCCACCCAGGCCGCCACCGCCCAACCCACCAGGACGGTGGCGTCGTATTTGCAGGCCAACGATCCCAGCGCTCGGTGCAAGGTAGCCTTGTAATCAATGAAGTCCCCGTAGTCGTTGAAATACAGGCCCAGCCTCTCACCCAACGCCACCCGCTGGCGATAGGTCTCCGGGTCTTGTTCCACCTCGTCTGGTGCGATTTCCCACTCATCCACGTAGCCCACCAGGTCCACCCAGCCCCGTTCAGGGGGACCGGGAGGGATGGGGTAGACGCTGGCAGTGGCGACCTTGAAATCCGGGTTCACTCCCTTGACCAGGCTGGCCCAGTCAAGGAGACGCTGCAACCCATCTGGGCCGTTGTGCAGGGGCTCGTCGCTCACCCACTCGGTCTCGTCAACGAAGAAAGTGAAGTGCCGGTCTAGCCACCCCTGGACTGTGTAGTGGTCGCGGAGGAGCTGATAGTATTGGGTCACCTTGTCGGTGAAGATGGGATCGTCGAAGGCGGCGTTCTTGTAGCGCGTGCCAGTGGCATCTCTCATCAAGTACCGCTCGTCATTCTCATCGTAGACGCCGGACAGATTGAAGCTGACCATGCCCCGCGTGTCCAAAAAGTACTCGTACTGGGCGTCGGAGTTGGAGAAGTCGAGTTGCACCTGGCCGTCGGCCTCGCTATAGGCCGGCCTCTGGTAGAGCTCGAACGGGTGGAGGCGGTGGTCGAGCAGAGCCTCGTAGTGTTTGTCCGTGAGGGCGTAGAGGGCTGCCGTGTCGCTCTCGTTGATCTCGTACTGGGGAGGGAGAGTCCAGAAGATGTCCAGGGGGAAATTGGCGTCCAGGCTGGTCGTCTCTGGCAGGGCGAAATCCCACACTGTCAGGTTCAGGGTGACCCTGTCCACCAGGGTAGCTCCGTCGTCGGCGGTGATGGTGAGGCTGCCGCTGTACCCCCCAGGCGCGGCCTCGGCGGGGATGTGGACGTCCACCCATAAGGGCTGGTTTTCCCCAACGATCACACCGAAAGGCACGCCTACAGGGTGGCCTGGATCGTATGGGTCAACAAGAGGGATCAGGGCATCGGGGATGCGGCCTGGGGGGATGATGGCGGCTGGCAGGCCCGTTCCCCACGGGTCCGATGGCTGCGTCACCTCGAAGTAGGTCTGGCGATAGAGGGTGACGTTATCCTGGCTGATGATCCCGCCGGGGCCGATCAGGTCGCTGGCGGTCACGTTCACCCCGGACAGTGGGTCGTCCTCGGCGGCGATGATCAACTGGAAGGGCTCGTGCTCGTTCCTGGCCGCCTTGATGCCGACTGATCTGTCAGCGCCAGACCAAACGTAGTTGGTCTCCTCCACGGGATCGGTAGGCAGCACCTTGCGGGTGTTGCCTGCGGCCCAGACCAGAGCGCCACCCTCCGGCGGGCAAGTCTCCCCCCAATGCACCGCCACCAGCATGATGTCTATGATGTCCACGTCGCCGTCGCCGTTCAGGTCGTGGGCCGGAGCGAAATCGGGGTTGTGCCAGTCGGCGGCGACGGCCATCACGTCGGCGCTGTCTACGTCGCCGTCGCTGTCCACGTCGCCTTCCAGGGTGCAGGTTTGCACCTCGAAGGCGCCCAGGTCCGGCGAGGCATCTCGGAGATTGCCCAGGATGTCGTCCGTGGGCGATTGGGTGGGGTCGGCGGCGTCTATGGCAGGGCTGTCGGCAGGCAGCATACCGTAGCTGTTTACCAGGCGCTCGAACTCCTGGCGTATCGTCGCGTTGCCGCTGAGGAAAGCGCCAGCATTGGGGTCCCAGCGCGGCAGCACCACGCCCGTCTGGTCAGGCAGGCTGGGGTCGGCGACCAGGCGGTTGGCATCGTCTGTGTAGTTGACCAACTCGCCGGCGTCGCTGGGGATGGCGTTCGGCCCGTTCCAGTAGAGGTTGCGGTCCAGGACGAAGGAGAGGGTTTCCCCAGGCGGCGTGTCGGAGAAGTCGTTGGGCCGGCTGGGATTCTCCGCGCCCATGGTGCCCGTGGGGTCGGCCCATAAGTTGTTGTAGAAATGGATGTTCTCGTTGGGCGGGTTGCTGCCCTCGGTGTTGAGCCGCATGGCGTAGGCCAGGGCCGGCAGGTCGCCCACTACGGTGTTGTGGCGGAAGGTGATATCGCGGCAACCTTTCACCCCGAAGGCGGCGCGCATCACGTTGGAGGCGTTGCCCATCATGAGATTGTTCTCGATCAGCACGTCCTGGGCCTCGTGGAAGGATTTGCCGTCCTCGCCCGTCAGCACGAAATAGCAGCCCGTGCTGCCTTGCCAGTTGAGGAAGACGTTGCGATGGACGGTGATGCGCTCGTTCTCCGGGAGCCCAGCCGAGTTCTTGATGACGATGAAGCTGCTGGTGTTGTTATCGTTGGTGCGGCCACTGCCCTCGAAGTCGTTGAAGAAGACGTTGTCCTGGATGACCACGTCGGTGACGCCGTTGGCGTCAATGTGCTCGTCGGAGCCCGTCTGGTTGTAGAACACGTTGCCCTCAACGAGCACATCCCGCGCGCCGTAGTTGACCTTCAGCAGGTCGTTGTTGTAGCTGTCGTGGATGACGTTATTCCGCAGGGTGATGCGACTGGTGGCCTCGTCACCGCCGGGCTCGCCGAGCAGGTCCTGGATCTGGATGACCAGGGCGCCGGCGCCAGGGCCGCTGTGGGCGATGTCGAAACCCTCCAGGGTGATGCCCTGGCCGTAGAAGCAGGTGACGACGGTACTGCTGTGGCGTAGTTGGGCCTGGTAGGGAATCTCGGAGCGGACCGTGACCCCCTGGCTGAACGTGCCGCGCAGCCGCACCCGCCCGGAGTACATGCCGGGTCGGACCAGCACCGTGCTGCCGTCCGGCACGCTGTCCAGGGCGTGAGTAATGGTGGCCCAGGGATACGCTGCCGAGCCGTCGCCGGTCGTATCGCTGCCGTCGGTAGCCACGTAGTAGACGCCCTGGGCCGATGCCAGGGAGGTGGCCAGAGCTAACAACACCAGCCCGATGACTAAAGCATGGCTTTTCATAAGCGATCTTCGGGAGGAATAGTACGTTGTTTCAATGAAATCCTTGCGCGTTGAGTCAAGGAAACTAACCACGAAGACACCAAGACACCAAGTTCTCTGTATTGCTTTTCTTTGTGCCTTTGTGTCTTGGTGGTGGAAATTCTCCTTCTTGAGTTCCGGCTTGTCCGGGTTAGCAATATGACAAGGAGTTCAAGGATTTATCGCATGACATTGGGTCAATCCTCCTGATTCTGTAGTGGTCAGTCACACTTTGAACAAGGGCTGGCGATTGAAATCGCGCCTGGGGAGCGTCTGCGACGCTGATCGTCTGCCTCCGCAGACGAGGGTAGCGACCATGTAGATGGTCGCCCGGCGCGTTAGCGCCCTGCAGCTCCGATTTCAATCGGCTTCAATCATACGACAAAACGGAGTAATCGTCAAGATCGAATCACCTGATCGTTGGGACGCAGATCTTGTCTACGTCAATGAAGCCGTCGCCTACGACCTCGACGCAGAAGGTGTGGGTTCCACGGGAGACGGCGTACTCTCTCACCACTTGCCAGTGCAGGGTGGGGGAGTAGTTGTTGACCGTCTCCACCAGAGAGCCATCCAGATAGACGTTGGCGTGGCCCCGACTGGTGTAGGTCAGGGTGTACCAATGGACGTCGTTGCCCTCGAAGGTGAAGCAGGCCGTCGCTCCGGCCGATCTGGATCTGGCGAAGCTGCTTCCGCTGGCGTAGGGGCTGATGCCGGTGCTCCAGTCGCCATTGAAGACCATGCTGGGGTTGGTGTCCTCGTAGCAACCGATCCCTGCTGGTGTGGGAGTGGGGGTAGGAGCCTCTGTGGGCGAGATACCGATGGCATACTCGACCTCGGTCTGGATGGACGCTCCAGCGTACTTGCTCAGGTCCTGCTTGGGACGGTATCGTTCAGGGAAATCTCGGGGGAAGTTACGGCCAAAATACGCTTCCAGGGCCTGACTCCCAATGTAATCCGCCGGCCCCCAGGCCCCTCCTGGACTGTCGGTCTCCACAACGTGGTACATGTCGTGGGAAATGTTGCCAGCATCATTGTGTACGTCGTGCGCGTGGCCAGGATCGTGTGGGATCAATACGCCATCCAGTACCCGTCCTGGCCAACCCTCCTCAGCCCTATCATAGAAAGGATCGCTGAAGAAGACAAGCCCGGCGAGGGAATCCACCCCGGCCATGGTCACGTAGTGGCCACCCAGGCGCTCCCAGCTTCCATACTGCTGTGTCCAGAAGCCCAGGAGCAAGATGACATCCTCACACTGTTCCACCTCGTTCTCCACCCATTCAAAAGTAGGCTTACTGACCATCGTGACCGAGTAGTCCTCGGTCAGGCCGTGATCAGCCAGGTACTCGAGGATGGCGTAGTACATGTCGTCCACGTAGGTTCCCAGCCCGTGATGGGGATAACTGCTCTGCTGACCGTCCGTGTCCATCCGCCAGGCCAGGTCCTCAACGAACGGGGGCAGGTTCAATGGGTCGTGGTCGTCCCACTGACCGGGGCTGTATGATTGCACCAGAGGATACTGGTCGTTGATGACCGGTGGAGACGCCGGGTAGGGCTCCATCTTGGAGTCGAACCACCACAGGCAGTTGGCCACCGCCAGTGGGCCGCAGTAGGACCAGTTGCCGCTGCCCGGCGGGTAATCCCACGCATCCTGCTTCTGGTCGAAATCGGGCATCCCGTTGGGAGCGTAATCAACCCAGCCTCCGGGCTTCCAGTAGGGTGTCGGCGTGGGCGTAGGTGTTTGGGTTGGTGTTGGTGTGGCAGTGGGCGTACTGGAGGGCGTCGGTGTGGGGCCTGTGGCACAGATCTTGTCCACGTCAATGAAGCCGTCGCCTGCTACCTCGACGCAGAAGGTGTGGGTTCCATGGGGGACGGCATACTCTCTCACCACTTGCCAGTGCAGAGTGGGGGAGTAATTGTTGACCGTTTCCACCAGAGAGCCATCCAGGTAGACGTTGGCGTGGCCTCGGCTGGTGTAGGTCAGGGTGTACCAGTGGACGCCACCGCCCTCGAAGGTGAGACAGGCGGTGGCGCCGGCTGATCTGGACCTGGCGAAGCTACCACCGCTGGCGTAGGGACTGGTGCTGGTGCTCCAGTCGCCATTGAAGATGATGCTGGGGTCGGTGTCCTCATAGCAGCCGATACCTGCAGGCGTTGGGCTGGGATTTGCCTGATAGCCCACCTTTTCCGTGACTGCCTGGCCTTCTGGAGGCATAGCCAAAACGAGCGAGATACCGATCAGTAGTCCCGTCAGAGCAATCCATCTGTTCCTCATAAACGTCCTCCTTTACTCACAACTCTCCCCCCAATGCACTGCTACGAGCATGACATCCACGATGTCTACGTCGCCGTCGTCGTTCAGGTCGTGGGCCGGGGTGAAATCGGGGTTGTGCCAGTCGGCGGCGACGGCCATCACGTCGGCGATGTCCACGTCGCCATCGCCATCCACGTCGCCTTCCAGGGTGCAGGCCGGCGTCTCGAAGGCGCCGATGTCCGGTGCCAGGCCCTGGTAAGCCTGATCGTTGATGCCGGGGATGACGACGCCGGCGTCAATCAAGTCGCTGCTGGAGTCCAGGGTGTAATCGCCGTTGGCAGCATCAGCGAAGCCGGGTTCGACGTCGAGGCCGTGTGGCTCCTGGCCAGTCAGCGATTGGAAGGTGGCCAGGTCGTGCATGTGCCGGTCGGGGCCAGTGCCCCAGTAGACGAATTCGTCCGGATTGGTGGTGTACAGGTCGTCGTAGTCCAGATCTACCGGCTGGCTGGTGTTGTAGTTGTTGATGGCGTAGTCGGTGCCAGCCCAGACGTTGTTGCGGGCATAGATCAGATCCCACGTGCCCGGCGCTTTGATGTACAGGCCGTTGTTGCCGGGCAGGGCGGCGTCGGCGGTGTTGTGAAAGAGATACATCGGCCCGGATTGGCCGTAACCGCTGTTGAACTTGAAAGGACTGCCGGTGTAGTCGTTGTTGCCCACGCCGGTACGGTAGATCAGGTTGCGGATGGCGTAGGTGGGGCCGGTGTAGACCGGGGCCAGGGAGATGCCCATCAGCACGTCGTGGAAGGTGTTGCCCCAGATGCGCACGTTGCTGCACTGCCCGTCGGTCTCCATCCCGTCGTCGCCGGCGCGGTAGACCAGGTTCTCGTAGACGTCGGTCTCGTTGGTTAAGCCGGCTGTCCACGAAGGACAGGCGCCGAAGCCGTCGAAGTAATCGTGGAAGGTGTTGCGGCGGATGACGTTGCCCCTCCCGGTGGCCGGATCGTAGAAACGGATGCCCCCGCTGGACAGGGATATGCCAGCGTAAAAGGCATCCCAGGGCCAGTCGAAGATGGTGTCGTAGAACTCGCTGTCTTGGATGACGTTGCGGTGCGAGGCCCGCTTGATGCCGATGCCCAGGTCGTTGATGGCGAAAGCACATCCCTGCACCAGGTTGTCGTTGGCGTTGTTGAAATAGATGGCCTTGGCCCAGTTTCCCTGCCCGTAGTGGCGGAAGGTCAGGTCCATGAAGGTGATGGAGTCCTGCTCGACATAAAAAGCGTAGTTGTAGCGGGAGACGGCCGTGCTGACGCCGTTGGGGTCGGCGTCGCCTGCCAGGCGGACGTAGACCGTCGCGCTGCTGGCGTAGAAGCCAGGGACGCCCCAGGTGAGGTTTTGCAAGTCAGAGAGGCTCTGGTAGGGCAGGAGTCGCTGGCCGTCGGCCATGACCAGGTGGGTATTGGCCACGTTGACGGTGGTGCGATAGACGCCGCCTCCCTCAGCCGTCCAGGTGAAGGTGTCCGGATCGGCCCCGTCCAGGATCGCCGTCTCGCCCTCGTAGCCCCGGATGACGATAGGTGCGCCCGCCGTGCCGGAGCGGCGCAGGTCCATCTCGCCCTGGTAATAGACCCCACCGCGCAGGACGACCTCCTCGCCAGCCTGGGCCTGGCTCAACCCTTCGGCCAGCGAGCAGGGCGCGTCCAAGCTGCACGCTGTGCCATTGTCGTCGGGGGTGACGTAGTAGGAGTGGGTCGGTGGAGGGATGGTGATCTCGGAACGGGTGGCGCCGCTGGCGGTCACAATGACGCCGTCCAGGGGGTCGCCATCGGGATCGCTGAAAGTGACGCGCACGTCGTAGGTCGTGCCGGGTTCCAGCCAGAACAGGCTGCCGACGAAGCGGGTATCGTCCACGCGGGAGAGGGGGAAGCCGGCCTGGTACGCCTGGCCGCCGGTGCGGTATTCGACGGCAGCGGTGGCGTCCCCGTCCGTTAGCGAAGCGGCGTCGTCAGCGGCAGCGACGGTAACGATGACGCCCATGGCGTGGAAGGTGCCGTACAGTTCAATGGAGGCAGCGGCGGTCGAGGCAAAGCGACCATCTGCCAGGGCTTCCAATGCCGTGATTAGGGTCAGAAGGAGGAAAGTCAGTCTGAATAGGGTTGCGCGCGAATGTTGGATTCTCATCATCTTCTTGACTTTTAGCAGAACTTATGCTACATTCATCCTGTGACAAACAGGAGGTAATCATGGCCATCGCTACGGCAGGGACCAAAGTTAATGAAATCGCAGTCTCGTTGGGACTGACCGAAGGTGAGCTGTTCCAGCAGGCATTGGTGAGCTTCTTACACGAGAAGAAGCGCCGCACTTTGCAGCTTAAGCTGGAAATCCTGGCTCGTTACGGTGCCGACTCCATCGCAGACCTGGAGTCTAAGATTGCTCAAGGTGTGGTAGTGGAACACCCGGCCTGGGAAGACTTGATTGTCGCCGAAAACCTGGACGCACGTCTGAGGGAACTCAATGACCATCTTGATGACTTACGAAGCCCTGAAAACGATCGCCCTCAATGAGTTTGGCGATGTAGTGGTCAGTGCCCAGATCATGTCCCTGCCAACGAGTGATCCGCTCAAGTTACGCCTTGACATTGTTGACGGTTCCCTCCTCGACGTGTTCATCTCAGTCAGCGGCCGCTATTCCTATCACTGGGAGCGCCGTTTGATAGGCAAGAGCGATCTGTATCGCCACGACAACGCGCCCCACAACAGATGGCAGCACGTGGCCACGTTTCCCAAGCATTTCCACGACGGTAGCGATGACAACGTTGTAGAGAGTTTGATCAGTGATGACCCTGAGAAAGCGGTGCGTGAGTTTTTGGCCTTTGTGCGCCGCAAGCTGTTAAGCATGGCATGAT
>CAZQDO010000062.1:15598-17452 GCA_964592085.1 uncultured Anaerolineae bacterium
TCGGGATAATACAGCAGGGCCAGAGCATCTAGATTCTGCCCTGATGCAGGCGGACTGCCGTCTTCCCAGGGGGCCAGGGCATAAAGCGTTGGCCCCTGGGAACCGCCGAAGGCTCCAGCCCCTCGATGGTTGCCGGCGATGAGCCATTTTCCTTCGAGATATTGGCTGGCAAAGCTCTCAGGGGCTTTGAAGAGGTAGTTGCAGGTTTTGGCGTTGTGGAAGTCGTTGTCGCCTCGCTCTCCGATGTGCCACACACCCTGAGCGCCGGTCATATCCAGCTCGCTCCATCCCAAGGAGTCCTGATCATAGCCAGCCACGTTGTACCAATCCCTCAGGTTCCAAACGATCTTGTTTCCGCCGTAGGCGGCATTGGGCAGGTATTCCAAGCCGTCCAGCTCTCGATAGATGCAGTCGTCATTGTAGGTGCAGTTGTCTTTCCAACCTCCAGTGATGTCTGTGAGGGACCGCAGCACGGAGGCATTGGGCAGGGCATCGAAATCGTCGGCTATGATCGGTTCAGGGATGGTGATCTCTCCCACCAGATCGTACCAGGCATGGGCGGCGGCATAAAGTGAGCCAGGGTAGCCGTCGGCTGGCCCGGTGGGATCGCCATCAGGGTAGTAGGCCAGTGCGTGACCGCTGTAGGCCCAGTCGTCACCAGCAGGGTATGCGAAGGCGCCCTGGTACACCAGATCGGTCGGCTGGATGAGGCCGGAGGAGATGATGGTGGTGGCTGTTGGCGTGGGCGTTGCGGTGGCCGTGGCGGTTGGCGTTGCAGTGGGTGTGGCTCCCATGCAGTCTTCCCCCCAATGCACCGCCACCAGCATGATGTCCACGATGTCAATCATGCCGTTGTCGTCCAGGTCGTAGTCGGGGTTGTAGTCTTCGTCGCCTTCGGCGGTGTGCCAGAGAGCGGCCACCAGCATGATGTCGGCGATGTCCACGTCGCCGTCGCCGTCCAGGTCGCCTTCCAGGCCGCAGGGCGGCATCACCAGCAGGATCACCCCCCGGTGGGGATTCAGGGTGACGTTGGTCACAGGCGTGTAGCTCACCGTCCAGGCCGAGGTGTCGGCGTCGCCCGGCAGCAGTCCGCCGCCGGAGGGCGTGGCCAGGTAGTACGTGCCGCCCAGGTCAATGGTCCGCGCTACCGTGCCAGGATTGACCAACGCCAGACCGTTGGTGTAGTCGCGCCGGTATAGACCGGAGGGATCGAGATAGTCGGTTATGTCGGTCGGCAGCGGATCAACCGGCGAGCCGATGGAGATCTCGTACTCCGGGAACCACTCCGGCTCCAGGCCCAGGTCCATGTTGATGAAGCTGTGCACGCCTTTGACCAGCAGATAGTTGGCCAGGTTGAACAGCCGATCTTCCACGTCAGTCTCGTCCACGTAGGATTGCAGGATGAGCACCTTGTTCAGATTGGTCAGGCTCAGGATGCGATTCATCTGCAGTTGCCAGTCGGACAGGACGAAGGGGTTGCCCGTACCCCACTCGCTGAAGCCCTCAATCATGACGCCGTCCACGTTGGAGTAGTCCGTCGAGTTGCGCGTCGTCACCCAGGTGCCGACGTTGGGGATCAGGTAATACTGGCCGGCGAACTGGGTCTGCACGTAGTTAATGAAGTTCTCGATGCGCGTGGCCCATTCGGCCTCGAAGGTCGGGTCGTAGGCCGGCAGGTCAGGCTCATAGGTGCTGCCGCCCAGGTAGTTGGGCACGCTGAAGCTGTCAGCGAACAGGGCGTCGTTCTCGTTGGTGGCCAGTTGGCGCAACACCTCGCCTATCCAGTAGGTCCGCCAACCGGGGTCGTCCAGCTCCATCAGATACCAGCCCCAGGTGCACTGTAACACCCGGTCG
>CAZQDO010000063.1:0-3207 GCA_964592085.1 uncultured Anaerolineae bacterium
GCGGCCTGACCTTGAACACGGACGACGTCATCCAGGTCATGACGGCCACGGGCGCGGGCTGGGGCGACCCGATGGAGCGCCCCCTGGAGCTGGTGAAACAAGACCTGAAGAACGGCTACATCACGCTGGAGCAGGCAAACCGCTACTATGGGTTGGACACACGCAGCACGAGCGGATAGAGAGGAACACCTGACATAAGAGTTGAGGAGGTGACTGATGACCCACGATCGTATTGAGATCAACCCGGCTATCATGTTCGGGAAACCGGTGATCAGAGGTACACGTATTACGGTGGAGCACATCCTGCGTAAGCTGGCCGGAGGGATGATGATTGGCGAGATTCTGGCCGACCATCCGCATCTTACACCAGATGACGTCTATGCTGCTGCCGCCTTCGCCGCCGACTATCTGGCTCAAGAAGAGATTGTGTTCGCTGGTGGAGAGCGGCTGTGAGATTCCTGGCCGATGAGTGCTGCGACGCTGGTCTGGTAGATGCCTTGCGCGGCGATGGCTACGACGTTCTTTACGCCATCGAATCGCTGCGCGGCGCAGCCGATGACGAACTCCTGGCTCTGGCTTTCTCTGAGAGCCGTATCTTGCTCACCGAGGACAAAGACTTTGGAGAGCTGATATACCGTCTCCAGCGGCCGGCGCACGGGGTAGTGTTGCTACGATTTGACGTGGCAGATCGTGCCTTGAAGGTTCCGCGTCTGCGCGATCTGCTATGGCAAGAGGCTGAGCGACTGGCCGGCGCGTTTGTTGTTCTGGAGGTGAACAAAGTCCGTGTTCGTCCGCTGATCTGAGACTCTATCTGAACCGAAGTCCGGTCTGGAAAGGGACATGACAACCATCGAGTACAAGACACTGGTCATGGCCGGCCCGATGCGTTGGGTCGTGCTGACGACGAATGGACAGGTCACTACCCTGGCCTGGTTTGTCGAGGTCCGCTACACGGCCCAGGGCAGCGGCACAGTGCTCTTCGCCCGCAGCGACCTGCAGGGCAATGGACGCGACGATGTCTTCGCCGTATTCAGCGACAACCTGGTCATGGCGAAACATCTGCGGGATGACGTGTTCAGCTACACCGTCTTTGCCGGCGTTTCCGACCAGACCCCACCGGCTCCTATCGTGGAGGCCGCTTTCGAGAGCCAGAACGATTTCCCAAACCGCATCGTCGAATCCATGACCGCCGTGGATGGCACGACCCTCACCTTTTCCCTGCGGGACTTCGGTCCGCCAAAGGCCTACGTGCGCGAGGTCAACGAGCGGGTGATGGAGGTAGGGGCCTTCGCCGTACCGGACGGGTTCTCGTTGGAGATCAACGGTGTCGTGCCCGTCGGCCAGCCAGCGGCGGGCCCTTTGGCTGAGGCGCCACCAGTGGGAGCCGATGTGCAGAATCTGTGGTACGAAGTGATCGCCGAATCGGGATAATGCCACACTGGTGTATTTCTGTCGTGGAGGGTGGACATGGCCTTGAAACAGGTCATTGAGGTGTACGAATTGCTGGACAGTGCCACGGTCAGCGGGGAGACGGTGGCCGCTGTGCTTCGGGAGCGCGGGCTGCAAGTGGAGGTGATCCCGGTGCAGGGTGAGCAGGGAAGCACCGACTTCGTCCGTGTCCTGGTAGCCGGCACTTCGGGCAAGTGTGCCAGTGGCCAGGCTCCCACCTTGGGCATCATTGGCCAACTGGGGGGCGTTGGCGCCAGGTCAGCAGCCATCGGCCTGGTATCCGACGCCGATGGGGGAATCACAGCCATTGCTTGCGCTCTCAAGCTGGCAGACATGGCTACTGCTGGCGACCGCTTGCCCGGGGACGTCATCGTCGCCACTCACGTCTGCCCGAAGTCTCCCGTCATTCCCCATGACCCCGTGCCCTTCATGGGTTCGCCGGTGGATATCGCCACCATGAACCGCTACGAAGTCCATCCCGAGATGGACGCTATCCTGTCGGTGGATACCACCCGGGGCAACTGGGTGATCAACCGGCGGGGCTTCGCCATCTCGCCTACGGTGAAAGAGGGCTACATCCTCAAAATCAGCCCTGACCTGCTGCGTATCATGGCCGTTGTGACGGGCCAGGCGCCGGTGGTGTTGCCCATCACTACCCAGGACATCACTCCCTACGGCAACGGGATTGACCATCTCAACAGCATCATGCAGCCGGCCACGGCCACGGATGCCCCGGTGGTGGGTGTGGCTCTCACGGCCGAGACCGCGGTGCCCGGCTGCGCTTCTGGGGCCAGCCAGGTCATGGACATCGAGATGGCGGTGCGCTTCTGCCTGGAGGTGGCGAAGGCCTTCGGGCAGGGCAAGTGTGCCTTCTACGATGCTGAGGAGTTCGGCCGCCTGGTGGCTCTATATGGCTCGATGAAGCATTTGCAGACTTTGGGCAAAGGAGAGGGATGATGCCTGGCTCCCGAAAGCGTCTGTTGGGTCTGGCTACCATTGGCCAATCGCCCCGAGACGACATCTTGTCCCAGATGCTGCCGCTTCTGCCGGCCGGCCTGGACATCCGGCAGGTCGGCGCGCTGGATGTCCTGACCCACGAGCAGATTGCTGAGCTGGCCCCTGGCCCGCAGGATTACGTCCTCCACACCCGACTGAGGGATGGATCGGCGGTCACCGTCGGTCGGAGGCAGATCGCGTCGCTTTTGCAGTCCCGCTTGGAGCAACTGGAGGATGAAGGAGCCAACCCCATCGTGCTGTTGTGTACCGGGGAGTTCCCCGGGCTGCGGAGCGACGCGCTGCTGATCGAGCCGGATCGGCTGCTGGTCGGCGTGGTGGGTGGACTGAGACCACGGCGAGCGGGCGTGTTGGTGCCGTTGCCCGCGCAGATAGAAACCGCAGCCGAGAAGTGGGGGGAGCTGGGAGCCGAGGTGGTGTTCGTGGCCGCATCCCCCTACGGGGAACGGACCGAGCTCACCCTTGCGGCCGAGGAATTGCGGGGGCACCCTCTGGACCTGGTGGTCATGGATTGTATGGGCTACACGTTGGCCCACAGGCGGGTGGTGGTGCAGGCGACCGGCAGACCAGTCATCCTGGCTTCCAGGCTGGTGGCGCGGATAGTCGGGGAATTGGTGGAGTAGAGATGCGGATCCCCTGGCCGAAGCGCCGCTGGTGTCTAGCGGGAAATCGCACCGAGCCTTTGGAACAGATCATACAAACTTTTAGGGAGGTGTACTGAATGGCTTACCAACTTATTCGCAA
>CAZQDO010000063.1:3307-17409 GCA_964592085.1 uncultured Anaerolineae bacterium
TGCCCTTTCTCTGCCCGATGCCGACATCACGGAGGTTGATGCACAGGGTGGCTTTATCCTGCCTGGCTTCATTGACGCCCACGTGCATATCATGATGGAGGGCATGGATATTGAGAGGATCATGGCCACCCCGTTTTCGCTCAACTTCTACAAGGCCATCGAGTATCTGCGTCGCACCGTTGAGGCCGGTGTGACCAGTGTGCGCGATGCCGGTGGCGCCGATCTTGGCGTCAAGCAGGCAGTGGAGCAGGGATTGGTGCTAGGTCCGCGCATGCAGATCAGCGTCACCGGTCTCTCTATCACCGGCGGTCACGGCGATGGCTGGACGCCCTCCGGCATTGACTTTCACCTGTTATCTGACTATCCAGGCATGCCTGACGGCCTCTGTGACGGCGCGGAGGAGGTGTATAAGAAGGTGCGGGAAGTGCTGCGGGCCGGAGCGGAAGTGATCAAAGTCCACGTCACTGGCGGCGTTGCCAGCCCTACCGACCATCCAGATTTCACCCAGTTCACGCCGGAGGAACTGGCGGTGATGGTGCGGGAGGGAGCCTACCGCCGGGGCGTGAAGGTGATGGCCCACGCCGAGGGGGCCGGCGGCATCAAGAACGCCGTGCGGGCCGGCATTCACTCCATTGAGCACGGCATCTACCTGGATGACGAGGCCATTGAGCTGATGTTGGAGCGCGGCACGTTCCTGGTGCCCACTCTGTTGGCACCGGTGTCTATCATGGAGGCAGCTTCAGCCCCCGACGGCGCGCTCAAATGGCCCGAGTATGCCATCCGCAAAGCGGGGGAGGTCGTCGAGGATCACCGCCTGAGCATTGCCAAAGCCTACCAGTCCGGCGTCCGGATCGCCATGGGCACGGATACGGCTGTCAGTCCTCACGGCGCCAACCTGCGGGAGCTGGGCCTGATGTGCGGTATTGGCATGACGCCGATGGAGGCAATCATGGCGGCGACGAAGGTTGCTGCCGAGTGCATGGGCTGGCAAGATCGGGTGGGCACTGTGGAAGCGGGGAAGCTGGCCGACATCGTCGTCTGCAAGTCGGATCCTCTGGCCGACGTTCGCTCCCTGGAGAACGTGGACAATATCCTGATCGTGATGAAGGATGGCCAGATTGTCAAGGATCGCCGCGACGAATCGGGATGAGCCAGTCTAGCTGGGACGGCTGAGCAAAGAGCACCGCCTCTGTTGATCTGGGGCGGTGCTTGTAGTTTATAGTGTGAGTGGGTTTCTTGTGATGTTGACGTTACGCGAACTTGTGGTATACTATGTGCCGTTGTGCTGAATACATAGAGAGGGAAAGTGATGGGGGAGGCCAAGATGATCAGTGTGGATGAGGCTTTGGAGTATGTGCTGAAGCACTTCGGACCGCTGGAGCCAGAGGAGGTGGAGATTCTCGATGCTCTGGATCGGGTTTTGGCGGAGGATGTTTTCTCCGATATGGACATTCCACCTTTTGACAATTCGGCCATGGACGGATATGCTGTGCAAGCGGTGGATACGGTTGGGGCCAGCCCCGAAGCGCCTGTCACGCTGCGGGTGATCGGGGATCTCGCGGCAGGTTATACCACTGACCTTGTCGTGGAACCGGGCACAGCCGTTCGTATCATGACGGGAGCGCCGCTTCCCGCTGGCGCTGACGCCGTGGTGCGGTTCGAGGAGACCAGCGAGGGATTGTCGGCAAGGGAGGGACGGCATGACCGGATTGAGGTCTTTGGCCAGGTTGTCATAAGAGAGAATGTCCGGCGGGCGGGAGAGGACATTCGGGAAGGGGAGTTGGTTCTGGCAGAGGGCACGATTCTGCGCGCTCAAGAGATCGGCGTGCTGGCCTCGCTGGGGCGGGCCAGGGTCCGGGTGATCCGCCGGCCCCGGGTAGCCATTTTGGCCACCGGCGACGAGCTGGTCACCATTGACGAGCCGCTGGCGCCGGGCAAGATTCGCAACTCTAATGAGTACTCCAACACGGCGCTGGTGCTGCACTATGGCGGTGTCCCTGTCCGCCTGGGGATAGCGCGCGATGACGTGGAGGAGCTGACGGCTAAGATCCGCGAGGGTTTGGCCCAGCGAGTTGATCTGTTCCTCACGTCGGCTGGGGTGTCGGTGGGCGACTACGACGTGGTCAAGGATGTGTTGAGTGCGGAGGGGGAGATGCACTTCTGGCAGGTCTGCATGAAGCCCGGCAAGCCTTTGGCCTTTGGCCAGATCCAGGGTGTGCCGATCCTGGGCTTACCAGGCAATCCTGTGTCGGCCATGGTTTCGTTTGAACAGTTCGCCCGCCCGGCTATTCTCAAGATGCTGGGCAAAACGCGCTTGCGCAAGCCCACGGTGGAAGCTATCCTGGAGGAAGATGTCAAGAGTAGCGGTCGGCGCGGTTTCAAGCGGGCGGTGATCACCAGGCGCGACGGCGAGTATTATGCCTCGGTCACTGGCCCCCAGGGCTCTGGCATCCTCACCTCTATGGTCAAAGCCAATGGCCTGGTTATCATTCCTGAGGGCGTCCGGCATAAGAAGGCCGGGGAGCGGGTCTCGGTGCAGATGTTAGATTGGCCGGAAAATGTTGCATGAGGTGATGCTTTGGGGATACCCATAATCTCTGTGGTCGGTAAGTCTGGGGTTGGCAAGACGACCTTCCTGGAGAAGTTGATCGCCGAGCTGAAGCGGCGAGGGCATCGCGTGGCCGTCGTCAAGCACGATGTTCACGGTTTTGAGATAGACCGTCCGGGCAAGGACAGTTGGCGTCTGGCCCAGGCGGGAAGTGACAGTGTGGTGATCGCCTCACCTCGCAAGTTGGCTCTGATCAAGCGCCTTGATAGGGAGATGGCTCTGGGTGAAATCGCTGCCTTGCTGACAGATATTGACATAATTATCACTGAGGGCTATAAGCGGGGGAATGCGCCCAAGATTGAGGTCTCGCGTCGGGAGAGGGGAGGGGAGCTTCTGTGCACCGCCGACGAGCTGGTGGCCATTGTCTCAGATCAGCCTTTTGATCTGAACGTTCCGCAGTTTGGCCTGGATGATGCGAGGGGAATCGTTGATTTGTTGGAGAGGGGATTCCTCTCAAGCTAGCCGACTGCCCGGCCTATAGACAACGCAGTGATCTGGAAGGTGCGTTGTCTATGGGCCGGGCTGCTAAGATGTGTTTGGTGAATAGAGGAATGTGGCAGGGCTAGCCGCCATGGCTGCGCAGTGTTCTGGCAATGATGTCGTTTTGTGCTCTTCGGGAGGCTTTTTTCTTGCCTCCCTTTGTCTTTTTGCCTCTTGTGTCCTCTTCATCCTCTTGCTGGTCAAGGGCTTCCTTGATGGCCAGTTCCATGATGGTAGGTAGAGGTTCCTCGCCTTCCTGTTCGTCAATGTCCAGCGGGATCTCCTTCATGCCCAGTTCGATTTGGCGCTTCCTAGGATCAACGCTTAGCACCTTGACCTCTACCTCTTCGCCCACCGACACGATCTCAGACGGATTTTCCACGTAGCCCGAAGCCAGCTCGCTGATGTGGACTAGTCCGTCGCGACCAACACCAACGTCTACGAAGGCTCCAAATGGAGCCAAGCGCATCACTTTGCCTTTGATGATCATCCCTGGTTTCAAGTCGCTGAAGACCCTCTCGGGTGGTTCTATCATGGTCAGGTTGATGCGTTCTCTTCTGCGGTCCACTTTTTTGACCCAGACGGTTACCTCATCCCCCGGCCCCACGATCTCGGCGACTCTGTTGACTGGGTTTTCGCTCAACTGAGAGATGTGCACCCATGCATCCTGGCTTAGTCCAACATCCACAAAAGCGCCGGAGAGCACGACGTTGGTCACTTTGCCTCTCAGCCTCATGCGCGGCTTCAGTTCTTCGATGGTACTTGGCTGTTTTTCATTTGCATCTTTGATCTGGTTGGATCGCTCTGTTGTCATTCCTGGTCCTCCTTACTTTCTGACAGGCTAGATAGCGCGATAATTATACCACTACTATGGATTTTCCACAAGGCTGGATTGGCCGGTGTGACCCAGAGCCATCGGTGGTCTGAAGAGCAGGATTTCTTGACGTTTGCTGAAGTTCGTGGTAGTATTACTGGCCTGACTTTAGTACAGGGTGCCCGGGCTGCAAGAGGGGAGGGGCAAGGGCTCACTTGTGCGATACGCCCTGTAATGTCTGGTATTGGATGGAAGGCGATTTACTTGCTATATTTCGCGTAGCCAATGCTCCTTGCATTTTCAACTTTTTGAGTACTGATATAGAAAACAGGCTATGCGAAGTCGTGAGGGGGAGTCAGGATGACTTTGAGGATGATCGAAGTGTGGAAAATGAAAAAGGAATAGGTTGATCAGCAGGGTAGGGGATCACGCTGAAGCGGTTGCGGCGGTCATCTTCGATAACTACTGGACAGGGAGGGATCACTATCAATAGGGAATTAGTAGCACTTGCTGATTTGGCTCCCGAGCGAGCTTTGCTCGTGGGGGTGAAACTGAAAAGCGAACGTGGCGGTTGGTCGGTCGAGGACTCGCTGGCGGAATTGGCCCAGTTGACCAGCACAGCCGGCGTGGAGGTGGGTGGCCAGACTTTCCAGAGGCCAAATGGCATCAATCCGGCCACCTACATCGGCAAAGGCAAGGTGGAAGAGATCGGGGATCTCAAGGAAGAGTTGGGTTGCGACCTGATCATCTTCGACGATGAGCTTTCGCCACGCCAGCAGCGCGAGCTGGAGGAGGTCTGGGACGTGAAGGTGCTGGACCGCACGTCTTTGATCCTGGATATCTTCGCCCAGCACGCACATACCAGGGAGGGTCAGTTACAGGTGGAATTGGCTCAGTACGAGTACCGCCTGCCACGGCTGACTCGTATGTGGACGCACCTGGCTCGGCAGGCTGGCGGTGGAGCGGCGAGAGGTGGCGCAGGGGGCGTGGGCCTGCGGGGTCCAGGCGAGAGGCAGCTCGAGGTGGACCGCCGTCGTATCAGGGAGCGTATCGCGCAGCTCAAGATGGAGCTAGAGCAGGTGCGCTCTCATCGTCGCCTTTACCGCCGCCAGCGTCGCCAGGCAGCCACGCCTGTGGTGGCCATTGTGGGTTACACCAACGCGGGTAAGTCAACCTTGCTCAACGCGATTTCTGGGGCTGAGGTGTTGGTGGAGGACAAGCTCTTCGCCACGCTGGATCCCACCACGAGACGGGTGCCGCTGCCACAAGGACAGGTAGCGCTTTTCACTGACACCGTGGGCTTCATCCAGAAGCTACCTACTGAGCTGGTGGCTGCCTTTCGTGCCACTTTGGAGGAAATCACCGACGCTGACCTTCTCCTGCATGTGCTCGACATAACTCACCCTAACGCCTTATTGCAGAGTCGGGTAGTGGAGGACACGCTCAAGGACCTGGGCGCGACGGAGATGCCAGTGGTGGTGGCTCTCAACAAAGTGGATCGGCTAAATAGCCCTGATCAGGTTCAGCGTATGATTCAGGAGTTTCCTAACAGTCTGGCTATTTCGGCCAGGGAGGGGATAGGTCTGGAGGAGCTACTGGCTCGTATCGAGTCTATTCTTAATGAGAGCCTGGTGTCTATCAAGGCCTGCATCCCTTACCAGCAAGGCGAGCTGGTCTCGCTTTTCTACCAGTGGGGCCTGGTAGAACGAGAGGAGCATGGCTTTGAGGGAACTACGCTGGAAGGCCGCTTGCCAGTGCGGTTTCTGAAGGCTTTTCGGCATTGCTTGGTGTGATCTCTATGGTTTGGGATTTGGCGTGACATAACTAAACAGTTGCTCTTACTCCTAAGGGTCTGTACTCTTCAAAGCTGCTGGAGAGATTCAACAAGCAACTGGCAGAATCGAACGACAAGCATGCCAGCACAATGGCAGGGCTGTGACCCGCGCTCTTGTGGTTTTTGCATGCGTTGGACAGTTGCAACAGCACTTCATGCGCTAACCGCTGGGAAATTCAACCCCTTTGAACTTCAGACTATAAATCTTATGTATAAACATGGGTAAAAAGCAGTTTCCCTGAGTCTCCCAAGGCCCCCGAAACAGCCCTCAGCGATCGTTCCGTGTCTTGCTCGTGTCTTCCTCTGGCCAGGTTTGCCTATGATCCCAAAGTGTGCTAGAATTAGCTTGAGAGTGGGGTACGAGGGATGCTTCTGTTCTGCCCCAGGTGGGCTTACTCGTCATAACAAACCTCTCCCCTACTATAGTTATGTCGAATCAAGGAGTGAGTTGATGCCTAAATTGCTGCGCAGTTGCCTCAAGTTGATGATTGTGGCTGTGCTGGTGACTCTAACCACCGGCGTGGCCTTTCTAGCGGGTTTCGCGGCCAGAGATTCCCTGGCGTCCGAGCCAATCACTGTGGCTGTAGAATCAGCTACCAGAGAGCAGGAATCGTTCCGCCTCTTCTGGGATGTCTGGCATATTCTGGGGCGCGAATTCTACGGCGATCTGCCCGATGAACAGGAGATGACGTACAGCGCTATCCAGGGAGTGATAGGTGACCTGGATGACGAGTACACTGCTTTCCTGGAGCCTGAGATGGCCGCCATCGTCAGAGAGGATATGTCGGGTTCTTTTGAGGGTATTGGTGCTGTGGTTAACATAGACGACAATGGCCAATTGGAGATTGTCCGGACCTTCGAGGACAAGCCAGCAGCACGGGCTGGCCTCAAGTCGGGCGACGTTGTCCTGGCTGTGGACGATACCGTCATTGAGGGGATGAGCGTCTTCGAGGCTGTGGCCCTGATTCGGGGGCCGTCGGGCAGTGTGGTTCGCCTGACGATAATGCGGCAAGGTACCGCAGAACCCTTCGTTGTCGAAGTCGTCCGGGAGAGAATAGAGATGCCTGTCGTGGAATCCGAAATGCTGGACAGTGGCATCGCGTATCTCAAGCTTTCCGAATTTAATGCCCAGGCTACAGGTGAGCTCAAGGCACACTTGCAGGTCCTGTTTGCTGAGCAGCCCAGGGGGCTGATTTTCGATCTGCGCGACAATCCAGGAGGCTTCCTGGACGTAGCCGTGGAGGTAGGCAGCCAGTTTATTGGCGAGGGACCTATCCTTACGGAGAAGTTCAAGGATGACCAGGATAGAGATTACCCTGCCCTGGGCGGCGGGCTGGCTACTGATGTGCCTTTGGTCGTCCTGGTCAACGGTGGCTCTGCCAGTGCCTCGGAGATCGTGGCCGGTGCTATTCAAGACACTGGGCGAGGCGTTCTGATTGGGGAACAAACTCTGGGCAAGGGATCGGTACAGCTTTCTCACTACCTCGGCGATGGCTCGGAGCTACGGGTTACCATTGCCCGCTGGTTTACGCCCAATGGGCGTGCCATCCACGGGGAGGGCCTTGCCCCTGATATCCAGGTGAACTTGACCGACGAAGACATGACGGCGGGTCGTGATCCACAATTGCAACGTGCAATGGAGTATTTGCAGGGGCTAACACGTGAAGGGTAAAGAGAAGACGGTTGCCACTAACCGCAAAGCACGGTACGATTATTTCATTGACGAGACCTACGAGGCCGGGATCGTTCTTACCGGTACGGAGATCAAGTCAGTCCGGGCTGGTCGGGTCAATCTACGGGATAGCTATGTCCAGGTGAAAAACGGCGAGCTCT
The DNA here is from genome assembly GCA_964592085.1 of uncultured Anaerolineae bacterium. Lineage (GTDB taxonomy): Bacteria > Chloroflexota > Anaerolineae > VGOG01 > VGOG01 > CAZQDO01. The sequence continues at coordinate 10,877 of CAZQDO010000063.1, forward strand.
GGCTCATTGACACCCACATCGCCCCCTACGAGCAGGCGGGCTATGGAGGGCACGAGCCCAAGCGATCTCGCAAATTGCTCATGCAGCGCCGCGAGATCAATCGCTTGCAGGGCAAGGTGCAGGAGAAAGGCTACACCGTTATCCCCTTGCGCATTTATCTCAAGAACAACAAGTGGGCCAAAGTAGAGATTGCCCTGGCCAGAGGCAAGAGGCTCTACGACAAACGTCAAGCCATTCGCAAGCGTGATGCCCAACGGGAAATGGAGCGCGCGCTGGCAGGACGCAGTAAGAGATTATGACAACCTCTCGTAGTTGCAAAGAATTCAGAAGTGTGTTATAATCAGGCCGTAGCTGGGGATGAAAGGTTTCGACAGGGACGGCTGGTCAAGGATTGCAAGCCGAGGCGCCCTATCCTCGCTAAACAAGGGCAACTAATAACTGGCGAACCTCAACTCGCCCTGGCTGCCTAGAGCAGCCACGTCTGACCAGGCCTCCCCTCGATAGGCGTGGATCAGATGCCATAGAAACCGAGGTGCGATGCTCTCGACGCCGATAAAGAGCATCAAAGCCAGGCCGCAAGGCTTGGGTCGGCTAGCTCATGTCAGACCTTGTCGGTTGGGGCTGGCTTGAGCGAAAAACAAAAGGCCGACTAAGCTTGTAGCATATCCTTGAGCGAACTCTCTGGACGCGGGTTCGATTCCCGCCATCTCCACCAACTGAAATGTCTGTAGGATTCCCCTATTCCTACAGACATTTTGTTTGTTCTCCCCTACCCTCTGTCTTCTCCTATCCTACTCATTACACTTCTATTTCGCATAGCCCATTTTTCTATTTCAGATTTTTTGAGCAAATTGAGGGCAAGAAAATCTTTGGCTACGCGAAGACCGTGCCACGAGTTCACCAATCCACGTAGTCCTGCCTTAGGAGGTTCCCCCGATCAGCACCAAATATATCCAACAACTCCCCTATCAGCAGGGCCTTCTGCTCCGCATCTTTTTTGGACCAGGTCCGGCTCTTGATCTCCAAAAAGGCGCCTTCATAAGCCGGCCTGATTAGCCGATCAAGATTGACTGCGAAATGCACACCCCTGTACCTGATGTGCCACCGTTGCCGATGCTTGTCAATCTCCTTCACGCTGTCAGGCTCAAAATACTCACAGTAGAAACGCAAGGTACGATCGGCTTTGGAGGTAAAACGAGAACGGGAGAGCAGAACGGAATTACCAAACTCGCGCTCACTGCCAGCCCCGGTCAGGGTCAGAGTGTGTATGGACTCAGGCACCTCTTCCCCTTCCCTCACCACATTGTCCTCACGATGGCGGATGTATCCCTGACTCTCGTCCTCAAAAAGGAGGTAGCTATCATATTGATCCCGGACCGAGGGCCTCCACACAGCAGAAATCCCCGGGTGGGTCAGCCCCTCTCTGACAGCGGCTTCGCTTTCCACTCGCCCCTTGACTTGTACCTCGAACGTCTCCTCCCACTCCAGGCCGCCGATGGCCACGAGTTTGTCGAGAAGACTCTCCTCTCGTCGCATCAAAAAGCTGTTGACCCGATCGGCAATACGCTGGCTCTCAGCCACGATCATCTCTACGTCCACTGTGAGCAGCTCTCTATCTTGCATCAACAGACGTCCGTTCACCAACACATGACGCACATCCGCGCTCTTCGTGGCATAAACCAACCGAGAATAGACGTTATCGGCCGACAGATTGAACTTGGGCGTAGCGTGCAAGACGTCCACTTCCACTACTGCCAAATCAGCCTGTTTCCCTACTTCGATAGAACCTGTGAGATGATCAAGATGCAAGGCCCGCGCCCCACCGATGGTGGCTATAGTCAACGCGGTACGCGCTGGCACGACCTTGGGATCGCGCGTAGTGCCTTTGGCCAAGAGAGCCGCCAGGCGCATCTCCTCGAACATGTCCTGGTCATTGTTGCTGGCAGGGCCATCGGTGCCGATGCCGACATTCAGCCCCAGCTCCAACATGCGGCTCACCGGCGCCACGCCGCTGGCCAGTTTCAGATTGCTGGTTGGAGCATGGGCCACACCGACACCTTTCTGCCTCAACAGCTTCATTTCCTCCTCTGTGAGATACACACCATGGACAGCCAGGGCTTTACTATCCAGGATACCGAAATTGTCCAGAGAGAATACCGGCAGGCAGCCATAAAGCTGCTGGGTTCCTTCAACATCTCCCTCTGTCTCTGAGACGTGAATGAGTAGCGGCACGTCATGCTCCTGAGCCAGGCGTGCCATCTCCCGCAGAATCTCTGGAGTACACGTGTAGGGCGAGTGCGGGCCGACAGCAGGTATGATCAACTCGTGCCCCTTCCAGCCCGCAATGAACCGCTGACAGTACTCCAGGCTCTCGTCGTAGCTGGCTGCGTCGGGCGTAGGCAACTTCATCACCGTCTCAGCACAGACCGCCCGCAGGCCCGCTTCCTGTGCCGCTCTAGCCACCTCGTCCTCGAAATAGTACATGTCAGCAAAGCAGGTCCCGCCTGCGCGGATCATCTCTGCACAGGATAGCAAGGTGCCATAGTAACAGGACTCCTCATTCACGAATTCCCTCTCCACAGGCAACATGTAGCCGTACAGCCAAACGTCCAGCCGCAGATCGTCGGCCAACCCCCTCAGCAAGCTCATGGGAACGTGCGTGTGAGCGTTGATCAAGCCAGGCATCACCACCTGTCCACTACAATCAATGGTCTGCTCAGCCTCATACCGTCCGCCCAAATCAGCCACAGGCCCAACGGCGACGATTCGGCCATCCTTGATGACCACCGCTCCCTGTGGAAACACCTCTGAGTTCTCATTCATGGTAACAACAGTACCATTTGACAAAATCATGTCTACCTTCATGCTATCCTCCTGTAGTAACTACCCACTCTCCCGCCAAAAGCGGCAAATTGGCACGTTTCATGCGGTTGTGCTATAATATCGGATGTTTCTCGCATCATCTTTCATCATTGGCGCAAAAAAACCTCTGTCCCCTGCCCTGGCGCCGGCCGTCTTGTGGCGGTGGACACCCCAGAAGGAGCCCCCATGCGCGCAGTTGACATCATTGCCAAGAAGCGAGACAATCATCCCCTCACTGCTGAAGAGATCGATTTTTTCGTCCAGGGCTTCACTCGAGGAGCGATACCCGATTATCAGGCAGCCTCCTTGCTCATGGCCATCTACATGAGAGGGATGAGCGAGCAAGAGACTGCTTATCTCACCATGTCTATGGCCCGCTCAGGTAAGATGCTGGATCTCTCATCCATAGCCCCTCTGGTAGTTGACAAACACTCTACTGGCGGTGTAGGCGACAAGACCACTCTGGTGGTTGCCCCACTGGTAGCGGCCACAGGGCTGCCCGTCGGAAAGATATCTGGCCGCGGGTTGGGCTTCAGCGGCGGGACCCTGGATAAGCTGGAGTCCATCCCCGGCTTCCAGGCCAATCTTTCCACTGAAGAATTCATGGCCACCCTGCGCGATTGCGGCATCGTCGTCGTCGGGCAAACGGCCGATATGGTGCCGGCAGACGGCAAGTTCTATGCCCTGCGCGATGTGACGGCCACCGTGAGCAACATCTCTCTCATCGCCAGCTCCATTATGAGCAAAAAGATAGCCGGTGGTGCCAACGCCATCGTCCTGGATGTCAAAGTGGGGCTTGGAGCTTTCATGCACACCAGGGAAGAGGCAACAGCACTGGCCCATGCCATGACCAACATCGGACAGGCACTGGACCGCCGGGTGGCAGCCGTCATCTCCGACATGAACCAGCCCCTCGGTCGGGCTGTGGGCAACGCCCTGGAGCTCAAAGAGGCCATCGCCACCCTCCACGGTCACGGGCCATCCGATTTCCTTGAGCACTGCCTGATTATCGCCAGCCAGATGCTCCTCCTGGCCAACCGGGCGTCAGATGCTCAAGAGGCCCACGATCTGTTGTTGCAGAAGCTGGATAGCGGTCGTGCCTGGCTCAAATTCCGTGACTGGATCCGGGGACAAGGAGGCGACGCAGCCTACATTGACAACCCTTCCCTATTGCCCCAGGCAACCTTCGTCGAACCGCTACCCTCTCCCCGATCTGGCTACGTAGCCGGCCTGGATGCGATGGAGGTTGGCCTGACAGCGGGTCTTCTGGGTGGCGGTCGTGCTCGCAAGGGAGATCCCATTGACCACGCCGTGGGCGTCGTCCTGGCCAAGAAGATTGGGGATTATGTCAAAAAAGGCGAACCCCTGCTGTCTATCCACGCCAACAATGAGCAGAAACTAACCGACGTCAGGCGAAGGCTCCTGGACGCCTATTCCTGGAGCGATGAACCCGTGGCGTGCCCGCCCTTGGTGCACGAGATCATCAACTGAGAATCCAGGGTCAAGAGCTAAAAACTGTAAATGTACGTCTGCGCCTCCACCCAATCCCCTCTTTCATCGAAGGTAATGGGGCCGATCAAACCCGGATAGTTTTGGATGGCACCTAGCTCAGCAACAACGGTCTCCCTGGAAGGTCTCCCCTGCGCCTCGATGGCCCTGGCCAAAGCTTCCAACAGAACACACGTCGCATCGTAGGCCAAGATCGCCTGGGAGCCAGGCATCCGCCCAGCCAGGACTTGGTAACGAACCTCGAAATCCTCCACATTGATCTCGGGCGCAGAAGTTATGTAAATAGTCCCCTCAACAACCTCTCCTCCGATCTGAGCCAATGGCGGGCTGTCCAACCCACTCCCACCCATAAAAGTCGCTTCAACGCCAGCCTCTCGCGCTCGCGCTATCAACTCCGCCCCCTCAATCGCTCCCCCACTGAAGAACACCAGATCAGCAGATGTGAGACGTGAAACGTGAAACGTCAAGTCGGTATCAGCATCAGCGTCCAGCACGATCGTAGCTCCCAATTGCTCGGCAGTCTCGGTGAAGGCATCAGCCAAGTCATCTCGGCCACGCAGAACGGCCAGTCGCCACATTCCCAGTTTCTCCACAACGTACCTGGCCGCCTCCGCCCCCAGGAGATCGTTACGAGCATAGAGGCGAAAGACCTCAGGGTAGCCCTGCTCTGTCACGGTGTCTGCCGCAACCGGGGTGATCAGCGCCAGGCCAGCGCTATGGTACTCGTCCAGGGCAGCCAGAGCAGTCTCATCGGAGAAGGGCCCGATAACGCCCATGACATCCGGGTCAACAGCCATTTCCCTGGCTTGCAATGGCGACTGAGCTGGATCGTTGCCGTCGTCCAGGGCCACCAGTTCCACCATGTAGCCGCTTACGCCACCGGCAGCGTTGCGCTCTCGCACCGCCAGCTTCACGGCATAGAGCACATCATAGCCCAGGTAACGGTGAAGCCCCTCGAAAGGAGCCACCAGACCAATCTTGACCACAGGTTGGGTACTGCCCAGGCCTGCCCTGAGCCTGGCCGAAGGGCCAGCACAACCCCCAAGCAGCCCTCCCAATAACAAAAGCACGCCAAGCGATAACGCCCGCGTGCATTTCCCTTCGACGGTCCGCCTCATCACTATGAATTCGTCCTATCGCTGATACTTTTGCTGGTTTTCAAGATGCTCCTCGAAAGTTTCGGCGAAGGCATGAGAACCATCCCCCTTGGCCAGGAAGTACAGATAATCGGTCTCCATAGGCTCCAAGACAGCCTTAATCGAAGCCAGGCCCGGGTTACAGATGGGGCCGGGGGGCAGCCCCCGGTGAAGGTAGGTATTGTAGGGAGAGTCAACCTGGTCGAACTCCTCCAACGTCACTGGCGTCTTCCACCACTGGTCCGCATCCTCCTGGTAGCCCAAAGCGTACTGCACCGTGGCGCAAGAGTCCAGGTTCATGCTATCCTCCAGCCGGTTCAAGAAGACGCCGGCTATGATCGGACGCTCCTCTGCCACGACCGCCTCGCGCTCCACGATGGAGGCCAAAGTCACCACCTGGTAGATGGTCATCTCCTGCTCCAGAGCGGCCTGGCGCATCTCCGCCGTGAAACGCCGATCAAAATCAGCCAACATGCGCTCAACGATGTCCAGGGCCGTGGGCTGAACGGAGAGGAGATAGGTATCGGGAAAGAGGAATCCCTCCAAAGTAGCCTCCGATGGTCGGTCCTGCAGGAAATCGTAATCGAAGGCTCCCCCTCTAACCAGGCCCAGAAACTGGCCGCCATCCACACCCACTTCTTCCGCCAGCATCTCGGCGATCTGCTCGGCTCGCCAGCCCTCAGGGATGGTCACGGAGATCTCCTCAATGCGCCCGTGCTGCAAGGCTGCAATGATCTCTCGCATGGTCATGTTTGCCCGCAGCTCATAGCGGCCGGCTTCCAGCTTGCTGTCGGCTTCTTCGTAGTGGGCCAACTGACGGAAAAGCTCGGCGTCGCTAATCAGCCCTAACCGCTTTAGCCGCAGCGCAATGTCACCGGCCGTCTCCCCTGACTCCACAACGAAGACAACGGGGGTAGGATCATCGCTAGCTGGTTGGGAGATGTCCTCCTGATGAAAGGCCAAGTAGACCCTCAATAACAAGTCATCCAGCGATTCAACAACACTGCCCTCTCCCCCACTACATCC
>CAZQDO010000064.1:0-17189 GCA_964592085.1 uncultured Anaerolineae bacterium
CAACGGATAGAAGACGAGCAGATCCAGGGCTTGACTTCGTCCATTGCTGTGGCTGAAACACTGCATCGGCTGATGATTGGCGAGGCCAGGGAGCAGTTGGGCCTGGCCTCATCACTGGAAACCGTCAACTATCTCAAGAAGCATCCCGAGGTGGTGAAAGGCTTGCGGCGGCATCTTCCTGTTCCCAGTCTGATTGCCCGACTGGGCATTGACATCAAGCCGGTAGGACACGTCGAGATTCACGGCAGCAAGCGATTCCGTACCGAGCATGGTCTGCTGGTCAACGATAGCCTGCTCTTGGCGGTGATGGCCCGTTGGCGAGTCCGCCACCTGGCTACCAACGATCGAGACTTCGATAGAATCCCCGGTATAAAGGTTTTGATGCCTGCTGAGTCCGCACACTCTGTTTGAGGAGCAGAAAGCGGGCCAGCCCCGACACCAGGGTGGGTAATATCAGCCTTTGCCGAAGACCGGGTGAAGGGAATCTCCCAAGCATAACTACTGTACTTGAGGCACGGGCGTCCATGTGAAGAACGAGGAGGCCCGTGCGCTTTACTGGTGCACTTTCACGCAATAAAGGTTGATTTTCCGTCGCCACTCCGCCCGGGGCTGATCCTTCGACTGGCTCAGGACAGGCGCCGTCGGGCTCAGAATACAAAGGCCTATCGGCCTGTCAAATCCAGCCCTGATGGGGCTTTGTAGACTGAGCCAGGGGCTTTAGCGGAGCAGAGCCCCTGGCGGACCCCACCTGAAAAGTTAAGGTCTGTTTTGTGAAACAGCGCTAGCAAGGAGATGAAGCGGTGAAAATAGCCAACTCCATCGTCTTCCCATCCCCCCAGTTTGCCATCCTCTCTGAGACCCAGCTTCAGGATCTCCACCTGGCTGCCCTGGAGGTGCTGAGGCGCACGGGGATCCGATTCCACCACCCGGAGGCCCTGGACATGCTGAAGCAGGCCGGGGCCTTTATCTCCGACGACAACCTGGTCAAGTTTCCGGCACAGTTGGTGGAAGATGCGGTGGCTTCGACGCCGAGTCGGATCGTACTATGCAACCGGGATGGCGAGCCGGCTATGCTCCTGGAGGGCACCAAGGTCTACTTCGGCACCGGCTCCGACTGCCTGAATTTCATCGATCCTGAAACGGGCGAGCATCGCGAGTTCACCCAGGCGGACCTCATCAACGGCTACCGCCTGTGCGACGCCCTGCCCAACATCCACTTCGTCATGTCTATCGGCATCCCCGCCGACGTGGACGCAAGTCTGGCCTACGATGTTCAGATGGCCCTGATGCTGGAGCATACCACCAAACCCATCGTCTTCGTGACCAACGACAGGGCCAGTTGCCAGCGGGCCATTGACATGGCTGCCGCCGTGGCCGGAGGTTACGAAGCGTTGACGGAGCAGCAGCACATCCTGCTCTACTCCGAACCTAGCTCGCCGCTGCAGCAATCGAAGACGGCGCTAGACAAGCTGCTGCTCATGGCCGAATACCAGTTGCCGGTGGTTCACTCGCCGGGACCGCTGATGGGCGGCACCGCGCCCATCACCATGGCCGGCGGGCTGGTGATGTCGCTGGCAGAGATCCTCAGCGCTCTGGTGGTGCACCAACTGAAATGCCCAGGAGCTCCCTTTGTCTTCGGCACCGGACTGCATCACATGGACATGGGAGCCGCGCAGATCTGCTACGCCTCGCCAGAGTTTCAGCTCACCAAAGCCGCCATCGCTGAGCTGGGCCGTTGGTATGACATTCCCACTTGGGGATACGCCGGCTGCTCCGACGCCAAGGTCATGGACGGACAGGCAGCGTTGGAGGCCCTGCTGTCGGTGATGATGGCTAAGCTCAGCGGTGCCAACCTGATCCACGACGTGGGTTACATGGAAAGCGGCCTGACCACGTCCTACGAGATGATCGTCTTGACCGACGAGCTGGTGGCCATGACCGATCACATCATCAAAGGGATCGAGGTCAACGACGATACGCTGATGTTGGACGAGCTGCACAAGATTGGCCCCGGCGGCCATTTCTTGGACACAGAGCAAACGCTCAACCGCTTCCGCGACTTCTGGTTTCCAGGTCTGCTGGACCGCCAGCGACGGCTGCAATGGTTAGAGGCCGGAGCGACAACGCTGGAACACCGGCTCACCGTCCGAGTCAAAGAGATTATCAAAGAGCACCAGCCCAGGCCGCTGGATCCGGATAAGAAACAGAAGGTGCAGGAGATCCTGGGCCTGGCGGCGGGATAGGGCATCGTGAAACGTGATCCGTGAAACGTGAAACCATTGGTCAAGGAGGAAAGGATGAAGTACAACATCGCCTTTATCGGTTTTGGAATCGTTGGCCAGGGTCTGGCGGAGCTCCTTCTGGAGAAAGAGGAGCTTCTCAAGGAGAGATATGACTTCGAATACGCGGTGGTAGCTGTCTCTGATCCGCTGAAAGGGTCGGTCTACGATTCCGAGGGGTTAGACCTGAAGGGTTTGCTCTCTTTGGCGAAAGAGACCGGCGGAATCCAGGGGTACCCCCAAGGGGAAAAGGGTTGGGATAGCCTGAAGACCATCAGGGAGTCCAACGCCGACGTCGTCGTCGAAGTGACCTACACCGACATCCAGACCGGGGAGCCGGCCCTCACCCACATCAAGGCCGCTTTGAGCGGCAAGAAACACGTGGTTACGACTAACAAGGGCCCCATCGCCCTGGCCTACCGGGAGCTGTCGGATTTGGCCAGGCAAAACGGCGTAAGCCTGCGGTTCGAGGGCACGGTGATGTCCGGGACGCCCAGCCTCAACCTGGGCCTGGAGGCCCTGGCTGGCGCTCAGATAAACGAGGTCAGGGGGATTCTGAACGGCACCACCAACTACATCCTCACCGAGATGGCCAAAGGCATAGACTACGACGCGGCGCTGAGAGAGGCACAACGTCTGGGCTACGCCGAGGCCAACCCTGAGGCCGATGTCGAAGGCTGGGATGCGTTGGCGAAGATCGTGATCCTGGCCAATGCCCTGCTGGGAGGCGACGTCAAGGTGAATGAGGTCGAGAGGAGGGGCATCACCGAAATCAGCCTCGCGGACGTCGAAGCAGCCAAGAAGGAAGGCAAATGCTGGAAACTGATCGCGCGGGCCTGGAGGGAGGGTGGCGAGATCAAGGCCGAGGTAACGCCGAAAAAGATCGCTAACGACGACTTCTTGGCCGGCGTCAGCGGAGTGACCAACGCGCTGGCCATTGACAGCGACGCATTGGGCCCGGTGACGCTCATTGGCCCCGGAGCCGGGGGGCGCGAAACCGGCTTCGCCCTGCTCTCTGATCTGCTCAGTATCCGCCGCGCGGTCGTATGAGCAATTTCGGAAGTTCAGTAGACCACGGATTCCCAGCAGAGGCGGCTCCCACGCCGCCGGCCCGCGGGCATGGGAGCCCAATGAATGGCACTAACTTTCTCAACCTGTGCGGTTAGCGTCAGGCTGCGCTGAAGTCATGGTGGATCGCTCGCTCTGCGCATACATGAATATATGGTAGCATACTATAAAATATACGATAATTGACACATCGTATATTTTATAGTACAATAAATATACGCTTTGATATGGAGTAATCATTGGTCGGTTGGCAAATGGGCTCGGTAAGGAGTTGCGTTGATGCCTCGTTCCAAACGTGGCTTGACATCGGCGGACAGAATCTACGAGGAGCTTCGCCGCTCCATCATTGTAGGACGGTGCGAACCCGGCGAACGGCTGAATCTGGAGCAGTTGGCCGATCTGTACGGTACCAGTGTCACGCCTGTGCGCGAGGCTCTCCAGATGCTCAGCCATGAAGGACTGGTGACCACCAAGCCTCACGGTGGGTTCTACGTCACCCAGGTCACCCTGAAAAAGCTGCGCGATATGCTTGAACTGCGCGAGATCCTCGAGGTGGCCTCCGTGGAGCGGGCGGCGGTGCGGATCACCGACGAGCAGATTGAGGAGTTGGAGCGCGTGCACGCGGGGTACACCGGCGACGACGAGACATCCTACGAGCGGTATGTCACCGAAAACCGGCGTTTCCACTACCTCATCGCTCAGGCGTCGGGAAATCAGGAGCTAGCAGAGGCCCTAAGGCGGCTGCACGACCGATTGGCCCGTTTCTTCGTCTTTGTCCACACTGGCGAGGAGGTGGAGAAGCGGCACAAGCGTTTGATCGAGGCCCTGCGCACGCGGGAGGTGGAGGTTGCCAGGCAGGCGATCTTCGATGAGGTGAACGACACCCGTGAGATCACATTGGAGCACGTGATCCAGAAAGATGGTGCTGCCTGGTACGTGGGTATCCGCCCCAAGTAAGGGATGATGATCACTGACCAGAGTAGCAAAGGTCGAAGACGTGGAGGTTTCCACAAGTGGGAAAAACCATGAAAGCCCTTGTGAAAAAGTATCCGAAACCTGGCCTATGGCTGGAGGAAGTGCCAGTCCCCGAAGTGGGCATCAACGATGTTATGATCCGGATTCATAAGACAGCCATTTGTGGTACCGATGTGCATATCTGGAACTGGAATGCCTGGGCGCAAAAGACAATCCCTGTTCCTATGGTCGTCGGGCACGAATTTGTCGGCACGGTGGCCGCCCTGGGCAGCAATGTGCACGACTTCAAGATCGGGGACATCGTCTCTGGAGAAGGACACATCGTTTGCGGAAGATGCCGCAACTGCCTGGCCGGCCGCCGTCATCTTTGCAAGGATACCAGAGGTGTGGGAGTGAACCGGCCAGGTGCTTTTGCCGAATATCTTTGCATTCCAGTCACCAACGTCTGGTACGCCGATCCCAACATCCCCATGGATATACTGGCCATTTTCGACCCCTTTGGGAACGCCACGCATACCGCCCTGGCCTTCAGAGTTCTGGGGGAAGATGTGCTGATTACGGGGGCAGGCCCCATTGGTGTCATGGCGACAGCCATTGTCAAACATGCGGGGGCGCGTTACATTGTCACCACGGACATGATTCCCTACCGTCTCGAACTGGCCAAGAAGATGGGAGCCACGGTTGCCCTCGACATTAGGGAGAAGAGCATTGCTCAGGTTCAGAAGGAACTGGGAATGAAAGAGGGTTTTGACATTGGCCTGGAAATGTCGGGAAGCGGAGAAGCTTTCCGCGATATGCTGGCCAACATGTGTCACGGGGCTAGAATCGCCATGCTGGGGATCCCTTCCGAAGAGCTGGCAATAGACTGGAATACCGTGATTTTCAATATGCTCACCATCAAGGGAATCTATGGTCGTGAAATGTATGAAACCTGGTATTTAATGCAGTCCATGATTCAGACGGGTTTCGACATCAGTCCAGTGATTACGCACAGGTTTCACTTTACAGAGTTTGAACAGGCGTTCGCAGTGATGAGATCCGGGAATTCAGGGAAAGTCATCCTGAACTGGGTGGATTGACTTGATAGTGCCTGAAGTCGGACATGAGCCAACAGTTCTCCCGGAAAGTGCTCGAAGCCCCGTCCCCGGGGCGGCTTTCGTTGGGAAGCATTTCCAAAGACTTTCCGGGAAAGCTCCTATATAAGCAGGAGGGCATTCAGATGCGAAGCACAAACTGGCAACCCAGCCTGACGATGCTGAATCAGGCCAGGATCGAGCAACTGCACGACGCTGCTACGAGGATTCTCGAGACGACCGGCCTGAACGTGCATCACCCAGAGATGCGACGCAAACTGGCAGATGCCGGGGCCAGACTGGGCGAGGGGCCGCGGGTCTACCTCCCCGCCGGGATGGTGGAAGGGGCGCTCCGCACAGCCCAACGCGACGTCGTCGTCTACAACCGGCTGGGCGAGCCAGTGATGCCGCTGGGGTCGCACCAGATCTACTTCGGCACCGGGTCGGACCTGGTCTACACTCGCGACGTGAAGACGGGGGAGCGACGAACCTCTGTGCTGGAAGACGCAGCGCGGGCAGCCCGGCTGTGCGACGCGCTGGACGAGATTGACTTCGTGATGTCCTTTGCTCTGCCGGAGGATGTCCCCAACGAGGACGCCGAACCGCAGCAGTATTATGCCATCCTGCACAACACCACCAAGCCGGTCATCATGACCAGCTTCTCCGGGCTGGACGCGCTGGAGCGCATGCATGAGATGGCGTGCGTCGTGGCCGGCGGCGACGGGGTATTTCGAGAGAAACCGAACTACATCATGTACGGCCAGTTTGTCTCCCCCTTGCAGCACGATCTCCAGGCCGTCGAACGGCTGGTCTTTTGCGCCGACCACGAGATTCCGCTGATCTATGTCCCCACCATCATGCCCGGCGCCAGTGGGCCGCTCACCCTGGCCGGGTCGCTGGCATTGGCGGCGGCCGAGTCGTTGGCCGGGCTGGTGATGCACCAGACGCAGCACCCCGGCGCGCCCTTCATCTTTGGCGCCTGCGTCAGCCGGTTGGACATGCACACCATGCTTTTCCCCTATGGCTCTCCTGAGTGGCGGCTGAACGACCTGGTCATGGCGGAACTGTCACGCTACTACGGCCTGCCGGTGTTCGGCACCGGCGGCGCCACCGACAGCAAACTGGTTGACGCACAGACGGGCGCCGAGTATGGCACCAGCTTGTTGGTAGCAGCCCTGGCGGGCACCAATCTGATCCACGATGTGGGGTACCTGGACTCGGGCCTGACCGGCAGCCTGGAGAGCATCGTGTTGGGCGCTGAACAGATCCGCTGGGTGAAGCGCTTCATGGCCGGGATGGAGGTGTCAGAGGACACGCTGGCCCTCGAACCCATTGCCGAGGTGGGACCCGGCAAACAGTTCCTGGATCACGCCCATACCCTCAAATACCTGCGCCAGACTATGTGGGTGCCCTACGTCACTGACCACGACGGTTACGATGGTTGGGCCGCCAGTGGTGCCAAAGACTACGCCACTCGCGCCCGCGAATATGCCCGTCAACTGATAGAGTCCCACCAGCCGCAGGCGATGGACGGCTCGGCAGATGCCACACTCCGGCAGTTGAGCAACATGGCCTGAGTCAGGATGCCTTCGCGTTCTCCAGGTGCAACGCACTTGTATACACGGGGGAGCGCAATCCGCTCAATGGGTTCGGACTGCACAGTATTTCGAGTGAGCAAAGTGTGCACCTGTGTTTATGTTTGACATTGTGCTGAGGTATGATATAATCTACGTTCTACGGAACTTCATACACCACCCAGGCGGATCCGTGAGTTGTGGTTTGCGGCCTGAGATGGCGAACTAGCCTGTTTCTGGTGCAAAACCCTGCTCTGGTGGCCGTCCTTTGGGCTGAGCCTCAAGACGGAGCCTGGGGCGTGCAACCGGCCCGTGGATGGGCTTCAGAGCCGGTTTGCACGGAGTACCAGTTGGTGGAAAGGAGGTGCTGCGAGGACATTTGTTTGGCTGGGTAGTGTTAGAGCAAGAATGGAGTCGGCCCAGCATTTTGGTAACTTTTCTCTGCTCTCTACACTGCAAAAAAACACAAGCTAAAGGAGGAGTACCAAATGGAAGTTCTCAAGAAGAAACCAACCAATGGTGTACATGCGTACATCCCAGAGCTGGAGGACCTTTACCGAAAGGGCCGCATCACCCGCCGTGAGTTCTTGCGAAACGCGACCCTGCTGGGGATGTCCCTGGCCAGCGCCAGTGCCTTTTTGGCTTCCTGCGCGCAGCCTGCGCCCACAGCGACGCCGAAACCCGCTGCACCAGCCCCGACTGCGACGCCTGAGCCAGCCGGCCCCAAGCGCGGGGGGACGCTTACGATGGGCACCCGTGTTCTCGGCGTTGACCATCCAGCTCGTTACTCCTGGGTGGAGGGCGATGCCAATATCACCCGTTTCGTGGTCCAGTACCTGACGCGCACGGACAGGAACAACATCACCCATCCCTACCTGCTGGAAAAGTGGGAGGCCAGCGAAGACCTCAAGACCTGGACGCTGCATCTGCGCAAGAACGTCACCTGGACGACAGGCGAGCCGTTCAACGCCGACGACGTGGTCTTCACCATGAAAGAGTGGCTGAACCCGGACGTCGGCTCGTCCGTCCTGGGGCTGATGAGCTACTTGCAGCCGAGCAACATCGAGAAAAAGGACGACCACACCGTGGTGTTGCACCTGGACTCGGCGCAGATCGGCGTGCCGGAGCACCTGTACCATTATCCTAGCCCCATACTGGACCACCGCACCTTTGAGGGGGACTGGCTCAAGAACCCCGTGGGCACGGGTCCCTTTACCCTGGAAGAGTGGTCCGTCGGCGAGCGGGCAGTGCTCAAGGCCCGCAAAGAGGGCTACTGGAAGATGGGCGAGGACGGCGAGCCGCTGCCCTACCTGGACGAGATGGTATTCGTTGACCTGGGCGAAGAGGAGACGGCCTTTGTGTCGGCCCTCAAAGGCGGTCAGATAGACTACTACTATCCGCTGACCGCGGCTGCTTTCCAGGCCCTTAAAGACGACTCCAACGTCGTTACCGTGCCTATCGCCACCAGCCAGGTCAGGGTGCTGCGCATGAGGGTGGATATGGAGCCGTGGACGGATGCACGGGTGCGCAACGCCGTCAAGCTGTGCCAGGATAAGGACAAGATCCTCAAGCTGGCTTACTTTGGCGAAGGCATCACGGGGCCCGACTGCCACGTCTCGCCGGTGCACCCCGAGTTCTGCCCTATGGACCCGAAGCCGTACAGCCCAGAGGAAGCCAAGGCCCTGCTGGCCGAGGCCGGCTATCCAGACGGACTGGACGTCACCATCACCGTGGGCAGCGGCTGGGGCGACGTCGTCTCCTACGCGGAGACGCTCAAGCAAGACGCTGAGGCGGCCGGTCTGCGCATCACCATCAACGCCATCCCCAACAGCGCCTACTGGGACGTGTGGACGGAGGCCGACTTCGCCGTCACGCCGTGGACGCACCGCCCACTGGCCGTCATGGTGCTGCCGTTGGCCTACACCTGTGACGCGGAGGGCACACCGGTGCCGTGGAACGAGAGCCGTTGGTGCGACGACGAGTTCGACGAGTTGCTGACCGAGGCCATGGGCACCCTGGACGTGGAGGAGCGCCGCAAGATCATGTGCGATGTCCAGAGGATCCAGGTGGAGAGAGGCCCCATCGGCATTCCCTACTGGAGGAACATGTGGCTCACTCATAGCCCCAAGTTCAAGGGTATGCTGCCTCACCCAACCAACTATAACGATATGATGGCCGAGGCCTGGTACGACCCGGAGGCATAGCGCCTCAACCCATCGTACCCCGCTCCAAGGATGGAGACCCGGTGGGGCAGGGGGCAGTGGATGTTTTCTATCCCCCCCTGCCCCGCCTTTGCAAAATCCCACTCGAAAGTGCAGATTCTGCGTAGCTACTCAACTGCTTTAGCTGGATGACAATCCAGCGGCCTACCAATGGCCTACGCTGTAGCGAGTTTTCGCCGCGAAATCTCAGGACTGTCGTCCCCGTTGAGCAGGAGCTGTAGTTACGATTCTGCGATTGAGCCCGGCATCGGAAGGGAGTGGTTATGGCTAAGTTTCTCGTACGACGCTTTGTGTTCTTGCTTTTCACCATGCTTTTCGTTTCGGCAATCGTCTTTTCCATCTCGGAGCTGGCGCCGGGCGATGTGGTACGCCACATGCTAGGCGCGTTTGCCACGCCCGAGCAGGAGGCATCCCTGCGGGAACAACTGGGCCTGAATCGGCCTGTCTGGGTGCGCTACGTCTCCTGGCTGGTGGGCAGCGACCTGTTGTGGGCCCAACCCAGGGTAGGCATGCCTCTCCGACAGACCATGTCGCCGGAGACGGGGTTCGCCGAGTGGTGGGCCCAGGAACCCGATGGCACCTTGATCCGCTGGCGGCTGGAAGGCAACGATCTCATCGCCACGCGACGCCAACCGGATGGCTCCGTCGTCGAGTCCGTTGATAATGGTCGCTGGAACATTAACGCAGAGGCTGAGTTGAAGCGCCTGATGGAGTTACGTGACGAGTTGGTCTTCGATCCACAGCTCTCGCTTGAGGATCGGTATGCCGTATTCGAGGAAGTGGATCGCTTGATCGAAATCCTCGGCCAAAAGGACTTGACGCAAGCAGAATTGTCGGCAGAGATCGAGGAGCCGGAGAAAGCCCTGAGCGCGCTGCAGGATACGAAGGCTTCGGGGTATAGAAAAGTCCTACAAACCGCTGCCCGTGGCATGTCACAAAACGACGTGGTCCAGGCCCTCACCCTGGCCCAAACTCTGTCCGAATCATCCGACACTTTAGATGAGGACTTCTTGAAGACAGTGCCCAACCAATTGGGCAAAGCTGCCACCAAGTTGGCCAAGACCAGACCTGAACTGGCCGAGCAACTGCGCCAGGCTTCAAAGAGCATCCTGAACAAAGACCTGGATGGCGCCGGAGCGGTATTGGCGCAGACGGTTGAGCCATTGAGCGAATTGACGAAGCCCCTTACGGATCTGGCCAAGGCGTTGGAGGACGACGACTACAAAGGGGCGGCCACTATGCTCGAGGGAATGTTCGATCCTTCTGCGCCGCCCGATGAAGCGCTGATGGCCCTGGTGGGCGATCAGTTTCAGGCGACAGCGAGGGCCTTGAAGGACCAAATCCCTGACGTTGCCGAAGACCTGAATCAGGCGTCCGAAGGCCTGACAAGCGGTGACCTAACAGCCGCGCACCAGGCGCTGGGACGAGCCGCGGCGTTCCTGACTGAGAATGGGCCTGTGATCGCGCGCAATGAGGCCGCGAAAAAAGCCAAGGTCGGCCGCTATTTCTGGGGTGTGGACAATCTCAACCACGCCGTTCTGTGGCAGACGGGTGGAGAGCACACCTTCTGGATGAAGGCCAAGGGCGCAGGTTGGTGGGTGGAGCAGGCTGGTGGTGCGGTCAAGTACATTCCCTTGCAGCGTGGCCTGCTACGGGGCGACCCCGGCGAATCAACGCGCACCCGCCAGCCGGTTAGCACAGAATTGGTGATGCGAATGCGCAACTCGATTATTCTGGCAGGTCTCGCCTTTGCGGTAGTCATGCCCCTGGCCCTGGTGATGGGGCTCATCGCCGGCCTCAACGAGGGCAAGACCATTGACCGAATCCTCTCTATCTTTGGCTTGATGACCACTGCCAGCCCCAACTTTGCCACGGGCGTTTTCCTGATCCTGATCTTCAGCGTCTGGCTGAAGGTGTTGCCTGGTGCGACGGTGTTCACCAGTTCAAGGGCCATCTTTGAGGAACCCAAGATGCTGGTGCTGCCCGTGGCCACGTTGACCCTGATTGAGTTGGGATACGTGCTGCGTATGACGCGGGCCAGCATGGTGGAAGTGATGAAAACGGCTTACATCCGCACCGCTTTCCTCAAAGGGCTGCCCTACTGGCGCATCGTCTTCAGGCACGCTGTGCGCAACGCCCTGATGGCGCCCATCACCGTCATCATGCTGCACGTCAACTGGCTGATGGGCGGCATCGTGGTGGTGGAGGCCATCTTTGGCTATCCTGGCCTGGGCACGTTTTTGCTCACCTCCGCCTTGTACAAGGACGTCTTCGCCATTGAGGCGGGAGCTATGGTGATGGTGATCCTGGCCGTGGGCACGCAGTTGGTGGCCGACGTCATCTACACCTTCCTCAACCCTCGCATCCGTTACGCTTAGCGTAGTGCGTCGTGCGTAGTGCGTATTGCGTGACGGCCACACTGACGGAATACGCAATACGAAATACGCAATAGAATGGAGTAAATTATGGCAGTAAGTGAACAAGCTATGCCCAAAGTAGTAGCCCGCCCATCGCGGATGCAGCGCCTGCGCGAGGGCCTTACTGTGATCACGGCTTCCAAAGTCGCGTTAGTGGGGTTGGCCCTGGTTCTCTTCTGGGTGGCGATGGCGCTCTTCTCGCTGGTCACCACGCTGGACCCCTACGCACAGGACATCAATGCCGTCAACGCCCCTCCCTCGCGGGAACACCCGCTGGGCACCGATGACATCGGGCGAGACCTGCTGGCCCGCATCGTTCACGGCAGCCGCCTCATACTGACCCTGGCCCCACTGTCGGTCTTTTGCGCGCTGTTCGTTGGCTCCACCCTGGGCCTGGCGGCAGGGTACCTGGGCGGCATTGCGGACGAGATCGTCATGCGTATCCTCGACTCCATGATGGCCTTCCCCACTATTCTGCTCTACATGATTATCATTGCTGCGGTGGGGCCCTCCGCTTTCAACGTCGTCCTGGCCATCACCGTGGCTGGTACGCCAGGCATCGCCCGCCTGGTGCGCAGTCTGGCGCTGGATATCCGCACTCGCGACTACATTGCCGCCGCCGAGTTGCGGGGCGAGAATCCCCTCTACATGATGTTTGTGGAGATTCTGCCCAACGCCCGCGGCCCCATCATCGTGGATGCCATGCTGCGCGTGGGCTACGCCGTCTTTTCCATCGGCACGCTGGGCTTTCTGGGCCTTGGGGTGCCGCCTCCTTCACCTGACTGGGGCAGTATGGTCGCCCGCGCGCGCCAATATATCTGGACCAACCCCTGGGCCGTGTTGTGGCCTGCCCTGGCTATCGCCTCACTGGTAGTAGGCCTCAACCTCTTTGCCGATGGCGTGCGCGAGGAGTCGTTGAGGTATCAATAGCCCCCCCTCTTCCCCCCCCTAACCCTGGGGGGATGAAAAGGAGGAAGGAGAAAACCGAACATGAGTGTTGATTTGGATTTGGTTACAGAGGATCACCGAGTCAAGACGCCCATCCTGAAGATCGAAAACCTGGCCATCTCGTACGAGACCCGTCGCGGTGACGTGAACGCCGTGCGCGACGTTTCCTTCGAGATCCATCGTGGAGGGGCCTGTGGCATCGTTGGCGAATCGGGCTGCGGCAAGAGCACCGTGGCTTTTGGCGTCGTCAACTTCCTGGGCAACGGACGGATCGTGGATGGCAGCATCCTCTTCCAGGGGCAGGAGTTGCGAGGACGGAGCGAGGAGGAGCTACGGCGCCTTCGCGGCGACCAGATCGCCATGGTCTATCAGGACCCCATGCAGGCTCTCAACCCCTCCATGCGCATCGGCGACCAGTTGAGTGAGGTGCTGATCGTCCACCGGGGCCTCAGCAAAGAGGCCGCGTACGAGAAGTGCATCGCCATGCTCCAGCGCGTGTACATGCCCGACCCGGAGGCGGTGATGGTGCGCTATCCCCACCAGCTCTCTGGCGGACAGCAACAGCGGGTGGTCATCGCTATGGCTCTGCTCAACGACCCGGCGTTGCTGATCATGGACGAGCCAACCACCGCCCTCGACGTAACCGTCGAAGCAGCGGTGCTGGACTTGATCGCCGAGCTGCGGAGCAAGATTGATACGGCCATCCTGTACATCTCCCATAACCTGGGCGTGGTAGCGCGGGTCTGCGACAAGGTGGGCGTGATGTATGCCGGAGAGATGGTGGAGCGCGCTTCGGTTGCAGACATTTTCCTACGCCCCATGCACCCCTATACCCAGGGGCTGATGCGCTGTGTGCCCAAGCTGGGGACGAGCAAGGAGTCGAGCTATCTGTATCCTATCCGAGGCCGAGTGCCTTCGCCGACGAACCTGCCGCCTGGCTGTGTCTTTGAGCCGCGTTGCGACTATGTCCGGGAGGAATGTCGTCTGAGAAAGCCACAGCTTCGTTCGGTCGGTCTCAGACATTGGGCCCGCTGTCACTTTGCCGAAGAAATCATCGCCGCGGAATGGCAGCCCCCGGAGGATCTGGTCGCCGACCTGGTACAGCTAGAACAGCGAGAAAGAGCAGAAGGTCCCATCCTGCAGGTCGAGCACCTCAAAACTTACTACCAGCAAGCATCAACTTCGGTGGCCAGTCTGGTCGGCCTGGGTGAGAAACGCTACGTCAAGGCAGTGGACGACGTTAGCCTCGAGGTGCCGAAAGGAGCCACGCTGGGGGTTGTCGGCGAGTCGGGTTGTGGCAAGAGCACCCTGGCCAAGACCGTCGTCGGCCTGGAGCCTCTCACCGATGGCAAAGTAGAGTTTCTGGAGTTCGACGTCTCCGTGCCAATAAAGAAGCGCGACATCAAGCTCATCCAGGAGCTCCAAATGGTGTTCCAGAACCCCGACTCTACCATGAACCCCTCCTTCACTGTCGGGCATCAGATAGAGCGTCCACTGAGACGCTTCAAGGCCGTTCCGTCTAACCGGGTAAGGGATGAGGTGTTTCGCTTGCTGAATGCGATCAAGCTCGACGAGAGCTACTACCATCGTCTGCCCCGCCAGTTGAGTGGGGGCGAAAAACAGCGTGTGGGTATCGCCCGCGCCTTCGCTGCCCGTCCAGAACTGGTACTGTGCGATGAGCCGGTCTCAGCTCTCGACGTGTCGGTGCAAGCAGCGATACTCAACTTGCTGATGGAGATTCAGCAGCAATACGGGACGACCCTGCTGTTCATCGCCCACGACTTGAGCGTGGTGCGCTTTTTCTCAGACTACGTGGCCGTGATGTACCTGGGGCAGGTCTGCGAAATCGGGCCGTCGGAGGCGATCTACGCACCGCCCTATCATCCCTATACCGAAGCACTGCTCTCGGCGGTGCCGATCCCCGATCCCTCGGTGGAGCAGAAGCACATTCGTTTGAGCGGCACCGTGCCCAGCGCGCTCGATCCGCCCAGTGGTTGCCGCTTCAACACCCGATGCCCCCGCAAGATTGGGCAGATCTGTGAGGAAGAAGTGCCGCCCTGGCAAGAGGCAGGGGATGAGCATCGCATCTTCTGCCACATTCCGCTGGAGGAACTGCGCCAGATGGAAGCGGTGGTCACCATCAAGGACTGAGGCTAAGCTACTGCTCCCGCACCCGTCGCCGGGTGCGACAATCGGCCCGGGGACGGGCCTCAGAGCAGGTTTTCGGATAGGTACTTAAGGAGGAGATCAATGCTGGTTAAGGATTACATGACGAGACACCCGTTGATGGCGGCGCCCACCATGCCCATCGTCGAGGCGCAGCGTTACATGGGAGAAAACAACATTCGCCACCTACCCGTCATTGGCAGCGGAAAGCGTTTGCTGGGGCTAGTAACCAAGCAGTCACTGCTGGTTCAGCCAGGGACGCTGGGGAGCCTGAACGTCTGGGAGATCACCCGCTTCCTGTCCAACCTGACCGTCGGCGACGTGATGGTCAAAGCCCAGGACGTGGTCACCATAGACCAGGAAGCCACGATAGAAGAGGCGGCCCGCGTCATGGTCAAGAACAGAATCGGTTGCCTGCCCGTGCTGGAAGAGGGCATTGTGGTGGGCATCATTACCGAGACAGACCTGCTGGCCCAGTTGACGTTGATGATGGCTACCCAGGTGCCAGTGCCCCACGTGCGAGTGACCATGCGTATGCCGAACGTGCGGGGCGAGCTGGCTAGACTCGTCGGCGCCATTGGTGCTCAGGGTTGGGGGATATTGGCCTGCGGCGGCGCGCCCTCTCCCAAGGATCCGACCAAGTGGGACGCTGTGCTCAAGATCAGCTATGTGGACGAAGAAGCGGCGGTCGCTGTTTTGGAGCAAGTGGAAGGTCAAGAAATCGTGGACGTACGAGTACGAGAAACTTAGGAGACAGACACGACTTGCAGGGTAACATCGTGACTATGAAAGTCGACCATACCCGTTCGATCACACCTCGGCTCCGCGTCCTGACCGACGATCAAAAAGAAACGATTCTCCTGAGTGCCTTGGAGGTGTTGGAGCATACTGGGATTCGTGTTGACAACGAAGAGGGTCTGGAACGGCTCAGCAGCGCCGGTGCGCGCGTAGGCCCGCACCGGCGTGTTTGCATCCCCTCGTACCTCGTGGAAGACGCATTGGCCTGCGCACCCCGTCGCATTACCATCTATAATCGGCTGGGTGAGCGGGCTGTGTTTTTGGAGGATCGCCGCGTCTATTTTTGCAGCCAGGTGGACTCCACCTTCTTCTTTGACCCCTTCGACCGCGCCCGCCGGGCTTGCGTGCGAGCCGACGCCCGGCTGGGCGCTGTGGTTTGCGACGCGCTGCCCAACATGGACATGGTGTCCTTCTCGTCTCTTTACAGCGACGTTCCCGGGCGGATCGCCATTCGCATCGGCCACAAGGACACGGTGATGAATTGCACCAGGCCCCTCATGCACGGCACGGGTGACTTTGCTAGCCTGAAGGCCATCGCTGAGATGGCTGCCATCGTCGTGGGGGGCTGGGATGAGCTGGCCCGGCGGCCCTACTACGTCCACTACGCCGAGCCCCTATCGCCCCTGACTCACACCGACGAGGGGGTAGCCAAGCTCCTCTTCTGCGTCGAGCACGGCATCCCCGTGATCTACACGCCGATGACCCTGGCCGGAAGCTCGGCGCCGGTGACAGCCGCCGGTAACCTGGTGGCCTGCATTGCCGAGTCGCTGAGCGGGCTGGTGATGGCCCAGCTCAAGCGGCGCGGCGCGCCCTTCATCTTCGGCGGTGTGCCGACGGTCATTGATATGTCCACCATGCTGGTCTCCTACGGGGCCCCAGAGATGAGCCTGTGGTCGGCCGCGCTGACCGAGATGGCCCACTACTTCCACCTGCCCGTGTTCAGCACCGCTGGATGCACCGATGCCGTGGCCTTCGACCAGCAGGCAGCGGCCGAGTCGGCCATCTCCTGCCTGATGGCGGCCCTGAGCGGGGCCAACCTGGTTCACGACGTGGGTTTCACCGAGGCGGCCAACTCTGCCTCGCTGGAGCTGATCGCCGCCACCGACGAATTCATCGGCATGATCGGCTGCATCATGAATGGCATCGAAGTCACGCCGGAGGCGCTGGCCCTGGACGTGATAGATCAGGTGGGTCCCGGCGGCAGTTACTTCGGCGAGAAGCACACCGTCCGCCACTTTCGCCAGAACTGGTTCCCCGGCTTGCTGAACCGGCACAACTACGAGCAGTGGGCGGCTGCCGGGGGGCTATCCCTGGGAGACAAAGCCAACCAGCGCGTCCGCCAAATCCTGCAGGAGCACCAGCCGGAGCCGCTGTCGCCGGAGGTGGTGGCCGAGTTGGACGAGATGGAAGAGCGTTGGTGGCGAGAGGTGTCGTAGATCAGACTGGTAGAGCCGTAGATTCGTATGGTCGTAGATTCGTAAATTCGTCTACGAATCTATGAGTTTCAGTGGATCGAGGCCCTTGCATAATTCGGTTGAGGAGGGTTAAGGAAGCCTTCTCTTGCTGGCAGGGGGCGTCCTCGCCCCGCTCCCAGCGGCTTCGTCGTTCCAGTCGGGGCGGGGACGCCCCTCAATAGCAAACAGAATACTGTTCTGGGAATTATGCAAGG
>CAZQDO010000065.1:0-17023 GCA_964592085.1 uncultured Anaerolineae bacterium
CCGCTACTTCTTCGCTTTCTATTCACTTGTCAAGGTGCGAAATCTAGGCTAAGGGACTCAAATAGATACTCCTTGCTGGCCCGCAAATCGCCCAACTGCCTGTGCACGTCGCCCAGGCCAGCAAGGCAGACCGTCATTGGCATCGCAGCATCCAGCGCTTTCGAGATCGTCAAGCCCTCTTGGAAAATCTGTCGCGCCTCCTCGGGCTTGCCGCCGCCAAAAGTAACCAGCCCCAAGATGGCCAGGCGCGTGGCGACGTGGAAACGGTGTCCGCAGTCCCGGGCAATGGCCAGGCTCCGCTGTCCCCAGGCCTCGGCCTGGGTGGGTTTTGCGCCGCCCACAGCCCAGGCGATCAATGCCAGGCCGCCGAGGGTCAGCGATATGCCCAGTTGGCTGCCAATCTCCTCAAAAGTGACCAGGCTCTCCCGGTAATACCGTTCAGACTCGGCATACTCGCTCAGAATGAGGGTGGCGTATCCCAGCCTATCGAGCGCATAGGCGACCCAATCCCGGCGGCCGAGTTCACGGCTGATGGCCAGGCTCTCCTCAGCCAGGCGCCTTGCCTTGGAAGTTGAGCCCAGAAACTGGACAACCTCCGCCAGGTTGTACAAGCTGTAGGCCATACCCTGTCGATCGTCCATCGCTCTGCTGATGGCCAGGCTCTCCTCCAGCAACCGCTTCGCCTGGGTATAATGGCCCTGCCATCCGGCCATCTGCCCCAAGAAGTCGAGGCAGAAAGCGATCTCCCGTGCAAGTCCAAGCTTCTGGGCAGCGGCTAAACTCGTTTCCAGACGATCCCTGGCCGGCGCGGCAAGGCCCAGAAAGCCGCAGAACGCACCCCATCGCGCCATGATTTTCACCCGCAGCGTTTCGAATGACCGCTGGTCGGGCTGAACAGGTGGCTCCAAATGCGCTGCCGCGTGTCCAAAAGTCTCCTCTCCCTCCTGGTACCGGCTCTGAATTTGGTAGAAATTGTAGAGACTCTCCAGAGACCGGGCCACGGCATCCGCCTGGCCCTGTTCGATGGCCCAGTTCCAGCCGGCCCGTACGTTCTCGATCTCTCTATCGATCTCGTCCAGGGCTCTCTGCTGCTCTCTGCCTTGTAGTGTCCCCTCTCGCGCCTGCAGAAAAGCGAGATAGTAGCAGCTGTGGCGTTCGTGCGTTGCCGCCTTTTCCGTCGCATCGACCCGCAACTTTTCGGCGGCAAACTGCGTGAGGAGTTCGTGCAACTGGTACCGCCCGCCACCAGCGGGACGCAGCAGCGACTTTTCCACCAGAGTTCGCAGGAGCATCAACGACGCGCCGGCAACGTGCTCCGCCGCCTCGTGACGGAAATCCCCCCGAAAGACCGACAGCTTTTTGAGCGTATCTCGCTCCGCCTCGCTTAGCAGTTGCCACGAATGTGCAAAGACCGCCCGCACGCTGCGGTGCCGTTCTGGCACATCCACGCGCTGCGCGGCCAGAAACCCAAGGTTACGCTCGATCTCGACGGCGATTTGGGCGCAGGAGAGCATGTTCAGCCAGGCAGCCGCCAACTCGATCGCCAACGGCATGCCCTCGACTAGCCGGCAGATACGGGCCACAGCCTGCCCCTCGGCCGCCAGCGAAAACCCGGGCCGCGCCCGGCGAGCGCATTGGAGGAACAGCCGGACAGCGTCAAATGCCTCGAGGGCCATATCGTCGTCCTCTTGCGGAAAAGACATCCCCTCCACGGGGTGAAACCAGGCCTGCTGCAGATGCAACGCCTCCCGCGAAGTGACGAGGATTTTTACGGCCGGTGCAGTGGCCAGCATCTCCGCCAGGAGGTCGTTGTAAGCCAAGAGATGTTCGTAGCTATCCAGCACCAGCAACATCCTCTTCTCCCGCAAGTAGTCGAGTAGTTGCTGCCGTGGGGGAACATCCGCGTAAAAGACGCAGTCGGCCGCCTCTGCGATCGCCGAGATCAGGCCGCCGAGCGAGCTCACTGGTGCCAGCGAGACAAGGATCACGCCGTGGGCAAAGATGGCTCTCTTGGACGGTGTGTCAATGATGTTGCGCGCCGCCTGGATCGCCAGGCGCGTCTTGCCGATGCCGCCCGGGCCAACCAAAGTCAGCAGGCGGCAGTTGGCGTCTTCCAGACAACGGGCAATGCCGACCAGCTCTTTTTCCCGGCCGACAAAGGGCGTGGGTTGTGGCGCAAGGTTATACCGAAAACCTTGGATCTCGACTGTGGCTGCAGGGGAAATCTCGGCAATGACAAACTCGCCGCGGGCCATGCGGACAAAGTGCTCCTTTTGCCGCTGAGGGATAGCCAGACAGCCGGCCAGCCGCTTGGCCATTTGGAGAGAGGGTCTTCGTTCATCCCGTTCGATCTTGTTGATCGTGACCTTGGCGCATCCCACGCGCTGCGCCAGCGCAGCCTGCGTGAGATCCAGCGCCTTACGCTGCCGCCGCACCCAGTCACCAAACGAGATGACGCTCTCTGTCCTGTCTGCGCTCACCCGGCCTCCGTTTGTACTCTTTGTATCTCTATTGTACCACAAAAAGATACCCACGTGAAGCGCTTACCTGCTATAATAGACATTATACCGATTGGGCTTCAGCAATCTCATAATGTCACGGGCGGAAATTCAATCGGAAGTTGTGCAATCCACAGATGGTGTCAGAAGGAACACTGGAAGGGGAGACCATTGGAACGGCCTTCATGGTATGCTATAGGCTGTAATAGGAGCAACCTGTTCAGATCATCGCAGATAACTGCGGACAATAGCACGGCAAGGCGAGAGCCTACATCATGGTCAACGAACCGGCGTACCTGCGACGACACAGCAGCGCGCGGTTCACAGCGCGAGATGGTGTGAGCATATGCAAGGCACAAGACGGCGACTTGGTCGGAACAGCGACCTGCGCCGGAGATACTCAAGGACTCGGAAAGGAGCAAGCAATGCCAAGCTATATAGTTACAGCGATCAAGTTCAAATGTATTGACGAATCTGGATTCGACTTTTTCGGATCGGACGAGCCATATTGGGTTTTTACTGCAAGAGACTCTGATGGCAACGTTCACACGACCCGATCGAGAGAGTTTGGTGACGTCGACTCGGGAGAGACTCGAAAGTTTGCTGAGAACGCAGTGGTCTGGCCCCGAAAGGGTGCCACCCAAGGAGCCCCTGGCCCTATTGCCCTGTCGATCCAGCTCTGGGAGTCGGATCAAGGCGACAAAGACGATATCACCAGGAGGACCGAGCAGGCCTTCAAGCTGGCCGAGCAAGCACCAAAGATTGGTAAATGGGTCAAGGAGGTACCCGAGGTTGTCCGAAACCAGATCGCGGAGTTGCTAGGAGATGATCTTATGGGCTCAAAGACCCTCCTGTTTAGGAGCGGTCGCCTGGCCAAGCGACTTCCCCACGTTGGAGCTAGTTTTAGACGCACGCTTCACTTTGGTGGACACAGCGGCGACCTGCCCTTCGAGGTTTCCGGCGGCCCTGATTATGACCTGACCATTCAAATCACGCGGGTCGCCTGAGAAGTCTCTGCACCCCGTTCCTATGCGTCCGTTTTGGAGGAAGCACAGACGGTTGCTCCTGTTACAGTCTATAGCATACCACGAAGGATGAGGCCAAACTACCTCTTGGCCAGCAGGGGACGTGGGCACGGGGCTATTATGGCGGCGGGTGAATCTGCCGCCATAATAGCTATCTAGCTGAATTCCGACAAACATGGTCAATTTCATGATGCACGACGAGGGTCGGGAACGGATCAAGGCCACCTATCGCGGCAACTATGCGCGACTCGTTGAGGTCAAGAATCGCTACGATCCGCACAATCTGTTCCGCGTCAATCAGAATATCAAGCCGATGGCCTAGGCGTACACCAGGAGACCCTGGGGATCGAGAAGCCCCCAGGGTCTCCCCCCGCCCTTGATCTGGTCAGTACCTTCAGAGGTCTCTGCTCCCACCGTGTCCGCCGATCCACCTGTCGCCAGTCCTCCGAGGGACAGATCATATCATCTGCGTTTCTTGCCCGCCTTGAGCAGCTCGACGGTCTCTTTCACCCTGGTAGTCGTCGGTCCGGTCGATAGCGATTTCCGGATTGGCATCTGTGCGGTCTGGCGGTCTGAAGGTAGGGAAATAGGATTCGAACTCATAACCCGGAGGTCACAGGTTCGAATTCTGTCCCCCGCCACCTGAGAGGCGTCCGAGAGGGCGCCTCTCAGGTGCTTGACCTGGCGGCTTCCCGCAGCCGTTCCACGTCGCGCAGCGGCGGCAGGCCAAAGAGCCTCTTGTACTCCCGGCTAAAGTGTGATGCGTCATTGTACCCCACGCGGTAGCCCGCACTGGCCGCGTCGAGACCCTGGCCGAGCATGAGTTGGCGGGCTTCCTGGAGCCGTATCTGCTTTTGGAACTGCAAGGGGCTCATCGCGGTGACGGCCTTGAAATGGTGGTGAAAGCTCGATACGCTCATGCCAAGCTCCTGGGCAATGTCGTCCATGCGCAGCGGTTGGTCGAACTCTTCACGGAGCCGCTCGATAGCCCTGGCGATGCGGTGGGTGTGGTCATCCTGGAGCGCAATGTGACGGAGCCGGTCTGCCTGTTCACCTTTCAGGAGCCGGTAGACGATTTCTCGCGTGATCAGGGGCATGAAAAAGGGCGCTTCGGCAGGAGTGTCCAGGAGCCTGACGAGCCGCACCACCGCGTCCAGCAGATCTGCGTCCAACGAGCTGACGTTAATAGCTCTCACGTTGGCATGGCTTCGCGGCGAGACGTGACCCGCCTCGACCATAACTGAGCCGACGAGGGTGGGATCGAGCCTCACGCTGAAGCTGAGGTACGGCCGTTCCGGTGACGCTTCGATGATATGGGTTACGATGGGCAGCTCGGCTGTGGCAAGAAGGTAGTGCATCGGATCGTACTGGTAGCGGTCGTCGCCTAGAAAGACCTCCTTGCTGCCCTGGGCAATCACGCAAAAGGCAGGGAAGGACACGCCATGAACCAACTCCTTGGATGAGGATTCGCGGTGTAGGCGCAGGCCTTTCAGTGGTTCAGCCCTCCCATCTTGGCAGACGGCTCGCGCGATACGCTCGACCAGCTCATCCCTGCCAGCTTGAGCCCTTTGGGCCTCGCGCTCTACCTGCTGGGGGTTCATCGAATCCATAGTGACTTTGCTCATTTCTACACGTCCCTCGTTAAGGTTTGCAGAACCGTACAATGATCTTGCCACCATTATATCATGTTTCTGCACAACTCTCTAGAAGGTTTGCAGAATCGTACAATGATCGTGGAGAATCCTTATACCCTACTGCGCGCCAGCATGCTAAAATACACCCAAGGCGGAGGGATTAACCTCGACTCCTGACAAGTGCACTGGGTTTTTATTCAAGAAAGGAAGAACAATGCAAAAGCGCAAACTGGGCAACAGCGATCCAAAAGTTTCGGCTACCGAACTGCCAACCAAAGCCATTCCCAAAAGACCTCTCGGCAAGACCGGGTACCAAGTGACCATTTACGGCCTGGGCGGATTGTTCACCACCTCGAGGCACGACCGCCACGACGAGGCGGTCGAAATCGTCAACCGGGCGATCGATCTGGGCGTCAACTATATCGACACTTCTGCCTTGTACGGCAACGGTGCCAGTGAACTGAACATCGGCACTGTGATGCGGGAGCGCCGCGACAAGGTCTTTTTGGCCTCCAAGAGCCACGACTACACGTACGACGGCACCATGGCGCTGGTCGAGCAGAGTTTGCGGCGTCTGCAGACCGACCACCTCGACCTGTATCAGCACCATTTCCTCGGCAGGTTGGGACAACTCGAACAACTTCAGCATAAGCACAGCGCCCGCCGGGCCTTCGAACGGCTCCGCAACGAAGGCGTGATCCGCTACATCGGCGTGACAGGGCACTCTTCCCGGGTGCTTGCCGATGCCCTCGAAGACTATCCGTACGACTGTGCGCTGATCACCCTCAATGCCGCCCGAGCCGTCATGGACGACCCCGAAGACCTGGACCGGTTCTTCCGCCTGGCTCAAGAAAAAGAGGTCGGTGTGATCGCCATGAAGGTGGTCGAGCGCGGTGCGCTCATCGAACGAGGTCTTGGCATGGGGCAACTGCTGCCCTACGTCTTGAGCTACCCCGTGGCGACGGCGATCGTGGGCATCTCGGACGTCTCGCACCTGGAGGAGAATGTCCGCATCGCCAGCGCCTTTGAGCCGCTCAGTGAGAAAGAGATGGCCGAAATCCGGGCGCTTGCCCAGCGTTGATTCAGCTGAGGAGAAGGCGGGCCGGCGCTTTGCCGCGTTAGATCACAGATGCTAGACAAGAGCAAAGTTGCACTCGTTACTGGCGCAGGCTCGGGCATGGGTCTGGCAACGGCCAGAGCTTTTGCGGAAGCGGGGGCCGCAGTGGTGCTGGCCGACATCAACGAGGAAGCGGTTCGCGCCGCCCTCGAATATGCCGGCAGAGGCATTCGCATCAATGCCGTGTGTCCAGGCTCTATCAAGACACCCATGGTGGACGACATGCTGGCCAAAGGGTGGATCGCCATGGAAGATATGGTGAACGGAAATGCGATAAAGCGACTTGGCCGGCCGGAGGAGATCGCCTCTGCCGTTCTTTGGTTATGCAGTCCCGGCGTAAGCTTCGTCATCGGTCATGCGCTCGTTGTCGATGGTGGAGCTATCGCATGATAGAGATTTTGGGTACGCCAGTGGACTCGTTATCTTGGGCAAGATAGACGGTGATGTAGAAGCATTGGATGTCCCCGGTCCTATCGAGGCGACAATTGAGCTTCTCAAGTAGAGTATCAAGAACGTTTAGGAGGCATAAAACATGGACGTACACCAGGCACTGAGCACAAAACAGCAAAGCATTATCCCCATCGCCGCTTTCACCGCCAACGGTGATCTGGACGAGCTGAAAACCGCCCTGCAAGATGGACTGGCGGCGGGGTTGACGGTGAATGAAATCAAGGAAATCCTGGTCCATCTATACGCCTATACGGGCTTTCCCCGCAGTCTAAACGGTATCAACACCTTTATGGCTGTTATAAACGAACGGCGAGCACAAGGCATCGAGGATGAGCCGGGCAAAGAAGCTAGCCCCCTGCCCACCGATATGAATAAGGATGAATACGGGACCAGGGTGCGAGCCAGGCTGGCTGATTGGGAAACCATTCCGCCACCCGGTGGATATCAACTGTTCACCCCCATCATAGACACCTTTTTGAAAGAACACCTTTTCGCGGACATCTTTGCCCGCGATATTCTCGATTTCCAGAGCCGGGAACTGGTGACTATTGCCGCCCTGGCCAGCATGACGGGTACAGCCAGTCAACTCCAATTCCACCTGGGGGCTGCCATGAATACCGGGCTGACCGAAGCGCAGATGAAGGACTTTATTGCTGTACTCGAATCAAAAGTAGGTCAGCAAGAAGCTGAGGATGCTTCAGAAATATTGAGTAAAGTTTTAAGTAAAAGAACCAAATAAGGATCTATGTTCGTCCTAGCTTTTTCATCGAAAGGTATCGCTATGAACACAATGAAATCTCCCGTCATGACTTCCAAAGGTAAGGTGTTGGGCACGATCGACGATGCGACGGGCGTGCACAGTTTCAGGGGGATTCCCTTTGCCGCCCCACCGATCGGTAATCTGCGTTGGAAGGTCCCACAGCCGGCGCAACCTTGGTCCGGTATACGCGAGGCAGCTCATTTTGGCCCACGGGCCATGCAGCTTCCCGTCTTTGGCGACATGAACTTTCGCTCAAACGGGATGAGCGAGGACTGCCTCTATCTGAATGTCTGGACACCAGACCTCTCCCCCGATGCGCGGCTGCCCGTGTTGGTCTACTTTTATGGGGGTGGGTTCATCGCCGGAGATGGATCCGAGCCGCGCTATGATGGCACGCAGATGGCCCAAAAAGGTATCGTGGCCTTGACGGTCAACTATCGTTTGAATGTGTTCGGTTTCTTTGCCCATCCCGAGCTGAGTGCCGAATCCTCCCAACACTGCTCGGGCAACTATGGCTACCTGGACCAGAATGCCGCACTCGTCTGGGTGCACGACAACATTGCTGCGTTTGGTGGCGATCCAAACCGGGTGACCATCGCGGGTGAATCGGCCGGTTCGATTTCCGTCAGCGCCCAGATGGTTTCCCCCCTGTCGAAAGGTCTGATTGCTGGAGCCATCGGATCGAGCGGATCGCTGCTGGGTTCACTACCTCCCATCCCGTTGGCTAAGGCGGAGCAGGTTGGGCTGGCCTTTGCCAGAAAAATCGGAGCGCAGTCGTTAGCCGAACTGCGCGCTATCCCGGCAAAAAAGCTACTGAGGGCCACAAAGGGGATGGCGCCGCAAGAATTCCCCGGTGCGATCGATGGTTCCTTCTTTCGTAAGTCCCCCTTTGAGACTTTTGCCGCCGGAGAGCAGGCCCATGTACCGTTACTGGTAGGCTGGAATTCAGAGGAAATGAACTACCGCGCACTGCTGGGCGAGCGAGAGCCGATGCCCGAGAACTATGCTGAGGTGGTGCGTGCGCTGTATGGCGATCAGGCGGATCAAGTACTGCAGCTCTACCCAGGAGCGACGCCGGATCAGGTGGAGCAATCTGCAACGGAATTGGCGGGAGACCGTTTCATCTCGTACAGCACGTGGAAGTGGGCTGACGAACATCGCAAGACCGGTGGCTGCCCGGTGTTCCGCTATCTTTATGCCCACCCACGCCCGCCGATGGTGCCGGAAATGGGGGACGCAGTGGCCGGGCTAGCCGGAGGTGTGGTGCGTGAACCGCGTGCCGACGCCCAGGCAATGACCATGCCTCCCGCCAAGGGCACGGTGCACTCGGCGGATATCGAGTACGCAATGGGCAACCTGGCAACCAATCTCGTCTACGCCTGGACCACAGAGGATGAACAGGTCTCGGAACTGATGCAAGCGTATTATGCCAACTTGATAAAAACGGGCGATCCGAATGGTCCAGGTCTGCCGATATGGCCACGGGCAGATGAAGGTGCGGAGATGCAGTATATGGTGTGGGATGTGCATCCACATGTCATGGTAGACCGACATCGGGAGCGCTATACATTCCTCGATCAGTTTTACAAGTAAGATATGAACAAGGATGGTGCTTTATGATGTACAAACCGTTTCACGATCTGAACATCTCGTACCTGGGTATGGGCAATATGCGCCTGCCCACTGTTGGGGGGGAACGACGCGGCCCGATCGACGAGGAAAAGGCCAGGGCGATCGTCGAATATGCCTACGAGCATGGGGTCAACTATTTCGATACAGCCTACCGTTACCACAACGGCGAATCGGAGACGTTCGTGGGCAAGGTGCTCAACCAGTACCCCCGTGAGAGCTGGCATTTGGCCTCTAAAATGCCGGGCCACCAGATGCGTTACAGCAATGGGCGATTGGAGATGGTGGGCTATCTGACCGGCCTGACGATTGCCTCGCCGGCCGACATCTTTGAAGAGCAGTTGGCAAAGTGCGGCGTGGACTATTTTGACTTTTACCTGCTGCACAACCTCAACGAGACCGCTTACGACCTCTATACAGATGAGGACCTGGGCATTGTCGAGTATCTGCTGGCGCAAAAGGAGGCCGGTCGTATCCGTCACCTGGGCTTTTCCGCCCACGCCCGGGCTGAGACCATCGACAAGTTCCTGAACTGGAAGGGCTGTTTCGAGTTTGTCCAGATCCAGCTCAATTACCTGGACTGGACCCTGCAGGACGCAAAGCAGAAATACGAGGTGATCACGGATTATGGCATCCCCGTGATCGTCATGGAGGGCTGCCGCGGCGGCAGGCTCGCCTCACTCAACGAGAAGGCCGAAGCCATGCTGAAAGAGGCCCGGCCAGGCGACTCCATCGCCTCTTGGGCTTTCCGCTTCCTGCAGTCCCTGTCCAACGTGCAGGTGGTGCTCAGCGGCATGACGACGATGGAGCAAATCGTGGAGAATGTCAAGCTCTTTTCCGAGCCCGACCCGACGACGGAGGAGGAAAAGGAGCTGCTCCAGCGGGTGGTAGCCACCATGGTGGATCTCGTGCCCTGCACCACCTGTCGCTACTGCTGCGACGCCTGTCCCCAGGGCCTGGACATCCCCAGGCTGATCTCTATGTACAACGAAGCGCGCTTTGAGAACCCCTTCACCCTCCGCTTCACGCTGGGTGCTATGCAGGAAGAGGAGCTGCCCTCCGCCTGTCTGGCGTGTGACGAGTGCAAAGCGCTCTGCCCACAGGACATCGACATCCCCGACATCATGGCCAAGTTTGCGGACATCATCGCCAATATGCCCCGTATGGGACCTCCGCCCATGCCCGCACAGCCTGCGCGTTCGGCCAAGTGACACGCACCGCCTGCCGGCCAAGATCCGATGCTTTGACCGGCAGGCGGTGATACCTCTCCGTTCGTGCCTCCCGGGAGGCAGGCAGTCCGGTGGTTGTAGGCTCCGATCAGGCCCGCGGCAACAACTGTAACGACATCTCTAACCAGATGACACTGAGAGCGTTGTTCAACAAGATCCGCTACCGCGACCCGACCGTGTTTCCCGCCTGGGAGGTACTACGGATGGCGACGATCGAGGGGGCGCAGGCGATCGGCCTGGGAGACGAGATCGGTTCGCTGGAGGTAGGCAAGCAGGCGGACCTGATCCTGGTGGACTTGACAGCGCTCAACCTATCGCCAGTGCTGACCCAACCGGTGCGAAACATTTCGGTGCAAAGCTTGATAGACCGACAGCTGCATGCGCGGGTTGGGCCGCGGGGCGTTGAGAGCAGCGGCTCGCACACGGGAATGGCCCTCCAGCGGCGCTAGCCATCGGTCTCGATGATGGCCTGCATCCAATCAAAGTGTGGCAGCATGCTAAAGCCGTTGTGCTGCCAGAACGCAATGGCCTCCTGATTCTCCGGGACTATGAAGATGTTGCATTTCCGGATTCCGACCTGCCTGAGGCGCAAGAGACACTGCCGGACCAGGGCACTTCCGATTCCTTGCCGCCTGAACTCTTTGCGTACGGCCAGATGGTGCATGTATCCCCTGCGTCCATCTTGGCTGCATAAGACGGCTCCCACGAGTTCGTCGCCGCAGTACGCGACGAGGCTCAGCCCAGGGTTGCGGCTGAGAAACACCTGCATAGGCCTCTTCTCGTCAGTGTCGGTAAGCACGATCCCATCGGTCTTGCTCCACAGTGCAATGACCGAGTCGTAGTCCTCGGTTTCCATTGGACGAATCGCGTACTCCATTGTCCTCCCCGCGGCCCAACGGATGTGAGCTCAGCGGCTCTGGGCGGAGCGCCGAATGTCGTGAGGGGCGCAGTCGAAGAGTCCGCTGCAGCTGATTGTTAGGCCGATGTCGCACTGCATCCGCAAAATAACGCAGATCACGCAGCCGGACCGCTATCAAATCGTTGGTTCCCATATCCCATCCAAACAGGTCGCCTCCGAGTCACCCGGCCACGGTGGCATAGCGATACAAATGAACTTCAGTTCAGGGTGACCATCGAGAGGAGAGGGCAAAAGAACCTATGGTTTGCCTATGGCCGGAATCTCCAGTACAATGTCTCCCGTCGGAGTTTCTTGTAGAACTTATCTGCATTGTATCATAGCTTTGCTCCCTGGGCGAATTCGGATGCGCGGAGATTCGTGGGACACAACGACCCCAGAGTCTGCTCGATCAGGCGCTCGATGCAATTCGGCTCCAGCACTGTGCCGACAGTGCTGAAGGGGCTTACGTCCACTGGACCAAGCGCTTTGTCCTCCTATGGCTGGCCGCGCACTGCTTACTTAGCGCCAGGGCTGCGAGATCAATCACAAGCGTGTACAGCGCCTGATGCAGAAGATCGGCCTGCAGGCGATCTACCCCAAAAGGCTCTTTTGGCCGTTTCGTGGTCTTGACAGTGGGGTCAAGCTTAATATAACTGATACCGACCATCGGTTATATGTCAGAAGATAGCAGACGGAGGCAGAGAATGGGCAAAAAAGCAACGGTGACTGTCCATCCGGCGTACAGAATCGGCGGCATCTCGCCGCGCCTGTTCGGCGCGTTCCTCGAGCCGATCGGATCTATGGTTAACGGAAGCATGTACAATCCGAAGCATCCCACCGCGGACGACAAAGGGTTCCGCCGCGATTTTATCGACGCGCTCAAGAGCACCGGCTTGCCGGCGGTACGCCTGCCCGGCGGCAATTTCGTTTCCGGATGGGACTGGAAGGATTCCATCGGACCAAAGGAAAAACGAAAAGCGCATCTTGATCTGGCTTGGCGTCAATACATACCAAACGATGTCGGCCACGACGAGTATCTCCAATGGGCCGAACGCGTCGGTTTCGAACCGATGTACACAATCAACCTCGGAACCGGCGATATCAACGACGCGATCAGCATCGTCGAGTATTCCAACCACAACGGTGGCACCTATTGGTCCGACCTGCGCAGGGAGTATGGGCACGAAAAACCGTACGGCGTCAGGACATGGTACCTTGGCAACGAAATGGACGGCCCGTGGCAGATCGCTTCCTGGGAAAAGAACCCGCGCGGATACGGCATCCTTGCCCACGAAGTGTCAAAGGCAATCAAGTGGGTCGATCCCACGATCGAGACCATCGCCTGCGTATCGTCCTCTCCGTTCCTGCACACGTATCCCCAGTGGGATCTCGAGGTGCTGCAAGAATGTTATGAAACGGTGGACTATATTTCGCTGCACCATTACCACTCCGCTCCCGTCGACGACCTCGGCGCGCTGCTGGGCGGCTCGGCGATGTTCGAGGACTATATCAAAACCGAGATCGCCCTGTGCGATTTCGTCCAGACCAAGCTGCGCACCCGGAAGCAAATGATGCTCTCCTTCGACGAATACGGCAGCATGATGCAGCCCGCGAGGCCGCTGCATTACGGCTGGGGCGGCAATCTCAACGTGACCACCTTTTATCAATTCGACCCCAAGGCCACCTATGTGCGCCACGACCCGGACAACTGGAGCACTCGCAGGTTCCGCAGGCGCGGTGGCGACATCCTCCACGCCATCACCGGCGCATCCACGATGCTCCTCTTTGTGCGACATGCCGACCGCGTCAAGATCGGCTGCATGACGGGCGGCTTGGGCGCCCTTGCCGCGACGAACCGCGAGCACGTATGGAGGTCCGCCGCCTATTATTCCTACACTCAACTGATCAGATACGGTCGGGGCGTGTCCCTGATGCCGTCCGTGGACTGCGACACCTACGACATCCCCGGCTACGCAATCAGCGACTTTCGTCAGTACGACACGCACGAAGGCGTGCCCTATATCGAGTCTGCAGCCGCTTATGACAAAGCCAACGATGAACTCAATGTATTCGTCATCAACCGCAATTGGGAGCAGGACACGACGCTGGAGCTTGACGTCCGCGGATTCGAGGATTATGGGTTTGAAGAGCATATCCAGCTCTATACCGACGACATCAACGCGGCCAACTCATACGAGAATCCGAACGCAATCGTCCCGTCCGTCAATTCAGCAGCCAGGTTCGAGGACGGCAAGGTTACCACTGTTGCCAAAAAGCTCTCCTGGAACGTGTTTCGGTTCAAGAAGCGGTCATAAAGTGTTTGTGAGAATCGGCGAGTACCCCGCCCGCGAGAGGTAAAGAAGGGAAACGATCTGCGGGTACGGAAATAGGATTCGAACTCATAACCCGCAGGTCTCAGGTTCTGTTCCTGTAGGAGGCACTGCTTATGGCCAAGGTAGCACACATCGGCGCAGGAAGCGCAGGATTCGGGAAGAGGTTCCTGGTTGACCTGCTCACGCGAGCGTCCCTCCAGGAGTCGACCCTCTGCCTGATGGACATCGATGCGGGCAATCTAGAGATGATGCACACGGCAGCCAGGCGCATCAAGGCGCAGCTCCACTCCCCGGTCAAGATAGAGGCCACCACTGACCGGCGCAAGGCGCTGGATGGTGCGGACTATGTCATCATCACCATCGTCTCGAACGGCTTTGAGCCGCGCAAGGCCGAGCACAACATTCCCAAGAAGTATGGCGTCTATCCCACCAGCGGGTGCACGTCGGGACCCTCGGGTATCTTTCGCGGTCTGCGCTACATCCCGGTGATTCTAGAGATGGCACGCGAGCTTGAGGAACTGAGCCCCCAAGCCCTGATGCTGGACTATAGCAATCCGTCCTCCATCGTGCCCTGGGCCATCACCAAGGCCTCCCCAGTACGCTACCTGGGGCTTTGCCACAGCGTGCAAGGCACCGCCAGGGAGATGGCGCGTATCGCTGGCCTGCCCTACGAGGAGACCGGGCACTGGGCCGCCGGCATCAACCACCAAGCCTGGATGCTGCGCTTTGAGTGGCGGGGGAAGGATGCCTACCCGCTCATCTGGGAAAAGATAAAGGACCCTGAGGTCTATGAGCAGAACGTGGTCAAATTCGAGTTGCTGAAGCACTTTGGCTACTGGGTGACCGAGTCCAGCGTGCACAATGCCGAGTACGTGGCCTGGTTCCGCAAGACCCCCGAGACCTGTGCGCGCTATACTCCTGGCTACCCGCCAGAGTTTGATTGGGTGTCGCGGCACGAGCGGGTCGCCAAAGAGCGTCGGGAAGCGCTGCGTGCCGAGATCCACGAGGAAGGTCCGTTGGAGATCGAGCGCAGCCACGAATACCCGATCAGCATTATCGACGCTATAGAGAGCAACGTGCCCTCGCGCATCAACGGCAATGTGCCCAACACGGGGCTGATCACCAACTTGCCCGATGGCGCCTGCGTGGAAGTGCCGATCCTGGTGGACAACATGGGCTTGCATCCATGCTACGTTGGCGACTTGCCCCCTCAACTGGCAGCTATCAACCGTGCGCGTATGAACCAGGACGAGCTGGCAGTCAAGGGTGCCCTGGAGGGGGACCGGAGAGCCGTGGAGCAAGCGGTGGCACTGGACCCCATGACCGCGGCCGCGTGCACCCTCGATCAGATCCACACTATGGTGGAAGAGCTGTTCAGGGCCGACGCTCCCTATCTGCCACAGTTCAAGAAGGGCGGGTCATCAGGTCAAGTATCGTAGGGAAGGCCTGGGGGACCGGCCTGTGTAGAGTTTGACTTTGTGCGGATTCTGCATCACAACGCATTCATCTGGCGACCTCGCAGATTGCGCTAGAGGGGGAGTAATGAGATGTGAAGTCCGTCAGGGCAGGGGATCTCGTCTCATTCATCAAGGAATATAGGCGCGTAAACCCTTACAGGGCATCATAGGCCACACTGCTTGAACGGGGTTTGACCGAGCTGAATGGAAGTGCATAGAGCCAACTACAGGGCCGAACAGGCCTCCTGAGGAAGGAGTTAGCAGGATGCAAGTACAAGGTGTGACTATTTCAGTATCGGATCTCTCACGGTCGAAGGCGTTCTACGAAGGGGTGCTGGGCTTCATCCCCGATTCCTACTATGAGCCAACCCGGTGGCAGCCCTACAAGTTCGAGGGGCGGGCCTATTTTGCCATTATCGAGGTGAAAGATTTGCGGCGCGAAGCTTGGGCCGACATAGTCAATTTTGACGTGGAAGAGATAGGGTCTCTCTGGGAACGTGTTCGCGGCAAGGTCGAAGTTGAGGCAGAGCTGTCTGAAACTCCCTGGGGCTCTTACAGGTTCATCATCAAAGACCCCGATGGGTGCCGACTCGGTTTCGCTGGCAAGAAGTGAGGGGACTCTCCTTTGAAAAAAGCCCGGATTGGGTCAGGAGGGGGATATGCGGGCGATCGCATCGAACCGGCGATAGAAGTGGTGGAAAAGGGCGAGGTTGATTACATCGTCTTTGAGTGCCTCGCTGAAAGAACAATCGCTCTGGCGCAGCAGCAGAAACGGATCGATCCACAAAAGGGGTACAACGAGCTGCTCGAATACCGGATGGAAAGGATCCTGCCGCTGTGCGCAGCGAAAGATGTCACTGTCATCACCAACATGGGCGCAGCGAACCCGATCGCCGCGACCCAGGCTGTCAAGGCCCTGGTATCCGATTTTGGCCTGCGCCATCTGCGCGTTGCCACTGTCCTGGGTGACGACATCCTTGACGAGATTGGCCGATACTGC
Source organism: uncultured Anaerolineae bacterium (assembly GCA_964592085.1). Taxonomy (GTDB): domain Bacteria; phylum Chloroflexota; class Anaerolineae; order VGOG01; family VGOG01; genus CAZQDO01. The sequence goes on from CAZQDO010000065.1 coordinate 16,031, forward strand.
GATCTGCCCATACTCGAAACGGGGGAAACTGTCGAGGCGATCCGATCCAGAGTCATCTCTGCCAATGTGTACCTGGGCGTCGACGGCATTCTGGAGGCCCTGCAAGCCGGCGCCGATATCGTGATCACCGGGCGCGTTGCTGATCCGTCACTTTTCCTTGCGTCCGCCATGTTTGAACTGGGATGGTCCAGAGATGACTATGCTCTACTGGGGCAGGGCGTCGTCGCCGGACACCTGTTGGAATGCGGCGCGCAAGTCACCGGTGGCTACTTTGCCGACCCAGGCTATAAGGATGTGCCCGAGTTGTGGCGAGTCGGCTTTCCAATCGCTGAGGTCAGCGAGAATGGAGATGTGATCATTACCAAAGTTGAGGACGCCGGAGGGATGGTCACTCGCGCAACTTGTACTGAGCAATTGTTATACGAGATTCACGATCCTTCCAGCTATTTGACGCCGGATGCTGTCGCTGATTTCTCAGGTGTCACATTCAAAGAAGTCGCGCCTAACCGAGTGCTTGTCCAAGGAGCCGCTGCCAGAGAAAGGCCAGCCACGCTCAAAGTGAGTCTGGGCTACAAAGACGGCTATCTGGGCGCAGGGGAAATCAGCTATGGCGGTTCGGGGGCCTATGCGCGTGCCAAGCTGGCAGGCGATATTGTCACTCGCCGGCTAGATTACCTAAAAGTACCCGTCGAGGAATTGAGGGTTGACCTCATTGGTGTCAATTCGCTCTACAAGGACTCTATCAGCGCGCATATTCGTCCTACTGTGCACGACGCTGTTGAAGTCAGATTGCGCGTGGCGGCCAGAACGGCCGGTGTGGAGGACGCGCGGAGAATCGGCAACGAGGTTGAGACGCTCTACACAAACGGGCCAGCCGGCGGCGGAGGCGTCCGAAAGTCTGTCGAGGAAATCGTGGCAGTTGGTTCCATCTTTGTACCTAGATTGACAATGGCACATTAGGTTGAGTCCTTGAGTTGTGGTTGGATCTCAAGA
>CAZQDO010000066.1:0-16701 GCA_964592085.1 uncultured Anaerolineae bacterium
AGGTCAGGGTCGTCTTGCCGTGATCCACGTGCCCTATCGTCCCCACATTCACGTGTGGCTTCGTCCTCTCAAAATGCTCCTTAGCCATTTTTCAAAACCTCCTGATGATGTTCTGGAGCCCACGAGCGGGCTTGAACCGCTGACCTCCTCCTTACCAAGAAGGTGCTCTACCGCCTGAGCTACGTGGGCAACCTGATTTCAGATTCTGGATTTGCGATTTCAGATTTGATGCCGCAAGCGCCACATCGAATCTGAAATCGGCAATCGGAAACCCAAAATCGGTCATGGTGGGCAGGGAAGGATTCGAACCTACGAAGGCTGAGCCAGCGATTTTACAGACCGCTCCCTTTGGCCACTTGGGTACCTGCCCATATTAAAGAAAGCCGACGGTCGGACTCGAACCGACAACCTACTCTTTACAAGAGAGTTGCTCTACCGTTGAGCTACGTCGGCTTTGTAAGAACACTGCTGCGGGCGAGTTCCTCAAGCCGACGCTAGCAATGATAGTATAGTAAAATTCCCCAAAATGTCAAATCATCGGACAGAATCGGGTTATCAGCCTATTCCTCGTTGCCGCCAGACCTCGTAGAGGGCGATGGAACCGGCCACAGCCGCGTTCAGCGAGCCAATCCTTCCCCGCATAGGCAGCCTGATCAGTATGTCACAGGTCTCCCTGACCAACCGTCCCACGCCTCTGCCCTCGCTTCCCACCACCAGGGCCAAAGGCATTTGCAGGTCGCTCTGACAATAGGTTTGGGCATGGGGAACATCCTCCAGGCCCACCATCCAAAGCCCCCTGGCTTTGAGCTCCTTCATCGTCCGCACCAGGTTGGTCACTCGGGCTACCCGCAGGTGCTCCGTGGCCCCGGCTGAGGAATTGACTGTAGCTGGAGTGATCCCCACTGCGCGCCGCTTTGGGATAACGACGCCGTGAACGCCTATTACCTCGGCGGTGCGCAGCAGGGAGCCAAAGTTCTGGGGATCCTGAAGGGAGTCCAACACCAGCAGCAAAGGCATCTCTTGGCGTTGATCAGCCTCGGCCAAAATCGCCTCTAGCTCCACGTAGGGATACGGAGTTGCCTCGGCGGCGACGCCCTGATGGTTGAAGTCCCCGATCCTGTCCAATTGTCGCCGCTCTACTCGTTGGATCGGTATCCCGCTGTTGTTAGCCAACGTCGCAATGTCGGCAACGATGCCCGTTTCCTTCACCCCCTGGGCCAGGATAAGCTTGTAGATCTTCCGGCGCCCCGCCCTCAGGGCCTCCCGCACGGCGTTGCGACCGTAGAGGACCTCTCTCATGGTTGTGCCTGCACGAACTCTCTGGGGTCAAGGCGGGTGATACCTTCGATATCATCGAAGTGTCTGTCGGCACTGATGATCTCAGTGATGCCGTTGTTTAGCATTACTGCCAGGTGTAACCAGTCACGGGGTGCCATTTGAGGGTGCTTGTTCCCTAGCTCGCGAGCTGTGGCAACATCGGTGGAAGTTACCGGAAGAACCATGTCTACAACCCCATGAAAATTCGAGCTGAGGGCAATACCCCGTTCAAGCTGGCCCAGTGACCAATAGCGGTACAATATCTCTTGGTGCACCTCGCTGTTCGTACAAGCAGCCAAGTCACCATCTACGATCCGTTGTAGTACTAACCGACAAGGCTCTCGAAGAGGATGTTCTCGCCCGACGGCGTACATCGGGACGTTAGCATCTATGAAGGCACATCGCTGCATAGTTTGTATGCCTCCAAGCGGGCTTCGGCGATTTCTCGTTCCATCTGATCCCAATCGGAAACGGGGGCTTCCTCCATCAAAAGCATCCGCTCCAGGGCTTCTTGCCGAAGTCGGCGCTGTGCCCTGTCGCCTATCCCCGCTACTTCTCGCCGATGGCGTTCGACGACCCGTGCCAATCGCTCAGTTTCCTCCGGGCGGAGCTTTCCTATAGCTTTGATTAGTTGATCGAAAGTCAACTCCACAGAGATTGTCATCTTATCACTCCGTTCATTGCCGACTGATCCGCCACCTTGTCCCCTCGGGACGGTCCTCCAGGGCTATCCCCAACTCGGCCATCTGAGCACGGATCCCGTCGGCCAAGTCCCATTTTTGAGCTTCTCGCAACTTCCGCCGGGTCTCGATCAAAAGCTCAATGAGGGGCTCTTCCAAACCCGCCGTGGATGTGGCGAACTCGTCGGGGATGACGCCCAGAACATCACCCCCCAGCTCGCGATAGAGATCATTGATGGCCACGAGGGTCTCGCGGCTGATTTCCTCTTCGAAGTCCAGCAGGGTATTCACCTCTTTGTTGAGGTCGAAGAAGACGCCGATGGCTGCCGCCGTGTTGAAGTCATCATCCATCGCTTCGACAAAACGCGCCTTGTGTTCCATCAGCTTGGCAGCGAAAGCTTCGTCCAATTCCCCGCTCTCGGCCCATGAGAGCCGATCCCGCACCGCCTGCATCGTCCCATAGAGGCGCTCTAGCCCTTTGCTCGCGGCTTGCAGAGCTGTCTCGCTGAAGTCCAGCGGGCTGCGATAGTGGCTGCCAAGAATGAAGAAACGGATAGCCATAGGCGGATAGTGCTCAAAGGCTTCCTTCAGGGTGACGAAGTTGCCCAGAGATTTGTGCATCTCCTCGCCCTTGATCATCAGCATCCCGTTGTGCAGCCAGTAGCGGCAGAAAGGCACCCCGGTAGCTGCCTCCGCCTGAGCTATCTCGCAGTCGTGGTGAGGGAACTTGTTCTCCATGCCGCCGCCGTGGATGTCGAAAGGCTGGCCCAGGTACTTGGTGGACATGACCGAACACTCCACGTGCCAACCAGGGAAGCCCCAGCTCCATGGGCTTGGCCAACGCATGATGTGCTCCGGCTCTGCTTTCCTCCAGAGGGCGAAGTCGGCCGGATGGCGCTTGTCCGGGTTGACCTCCACCCGCGTTCCCTCCATCAGCTCCTCCACCCGCCGACCGGAGAGCTTGCCGTACTCAGGCCATTTGGATATGTCGAAGTAGACCGAACCATTGGCCTCATAAGCATAGCCCTTCTCTATGAGGACCTTGATCAGCTCGATCTGCTCCGGAATATGTCCACTTGCTCGAGGCGAGATGTCGGGGCGCAGCACGTTGAGGGTGTCCATATCTTCAAAGTACCGGCGGGTGTATGTTTCCACCAGTTCCATAGGCTCCACCCGCTTTCGCCCGGCTCCCTTCAGGATGCGATCCTCACCAGAATCGAGGAGGTGCCCCACGTCGGTTATGTTCTGGACGTAGCGCACGTTATAGCCGAGATAGCGCAAGTAGCGCACGATGGTGTCGAAGTTGACGTAGGTCTTGCCATGGCCGAGGTGAGCGTCTTCGTAGACGGTCGGCCCGCAGACGTAGATACCAACCCGTCCCTCATGCAAGGGGACGAACTCCTCCTTTTGACGGATGAGGGAGTTGTATATTTGCAAAGTCATCTCTCTTTCTCCTTGGATGGTGTGTTCACTGCGTGTTGGTTTAGTCGCTCCTAGCTATCTCCAGGGTGTCGCTTCTTTGCGACACCCCAAAAACAGGTGCAGCGCATCACCATCCAGCAGAAATCCACGAGATTATGGCTGAGATGTGTGGCAATCTTCTCAAGCATGTCTCTCTTCCCAACAATGTGATGGACCTGGTCAAGAAGCTGTCGTGTCCGCTGCGTTGCAGTCGGATCACTGCTCTAAGCGCGCGAAGATCATGCGCCCCTGGGCGGTTTGCAGCACCTTGGTTACGACGACCTCGACGGTGTTGTTGATGTAGCGACGCCCATTCTCTACCACGACCATGGTTCCATCGTCCAGATAACCCACCCCCTGGCCCATTTCCCTGCCCTCTTGAATGATACGTATGCTCATTGATTCACCAGGCAGGAGGATGGCCTTGACCGCGTTGGCCAATTCGTTGATGTTGAGCACCGTCACCCCCTGCAACTCAGCTACCCGGTTGAGGTTGTAGTCATTGGTGACGATGGGACAGCGCAGCTTCTTGGCCAGCAGCACCAGCTTATCATCAACCTCTTGCGCCTCTTCCGCATCTATGTCATTGATGTGAATGGGAACTACCGATTCCTTCCGCAGCTTGTTGAGCATTTCCAATCCTCTTCGGCCGCGATTGCGACGTAGCATGTCCGAGGAGTCGGCGATGTGCTGGAGCTCATTTAGGACGAAGCGCGGTACCAACATGGTGCCGCTGATGAAGCCAGTGCGGCTGATGTCCGCGATGCGCCCGTCAATGATCACACTGGTGTCCAGGAGGACATAGTTGTTCCGGCGAAGGGCCACCTCCTTCAAAGGCAGCCGACCGCTGAAGAGGCCCAGTATGTCCTGCTGCCGCATGATCATCACGGTTATGCCCAGGTAACCGCAGATGAGGGTGCCGACGAAGGGCAACACCGTTCCCAATATCCCAGGCAAGCGCGACAGGGGCCCAGCAAGGAGTGCAGCAACGATCAAGCCAACGATTAAGCCAATGATAGCAGCCACCAATTGCTGGGTTGGAAGCTGACGAATCTTGCCTCGCACCCACGAAAAGGGCCTGGTGGTCAACCAGGGTGTGAGAAACAGACCTAAGGCCGCACTGGCTAGCGGGAGAATGATCCTTATACCATAACCGATATAAAGCTCAGGCATCCCTTGGGCGAAAAAGTCGCCCGCATACCAGCCGGCAAGGGCGAAGACCAACATTCCGATTAGACGTATTACAAGCTCGACTCTCATTTATTAACCTCCACTTTAGTTTTTTATGAATATGATGACCAGACACGAAAATGAGTGTACCGCTACGGCATTGCCGCGTACACTCAAACAGACAACCCTGCTGCAAGTTGGTGTTATGGTCCGGCGATGCCAACGCAGCAGCTTCGTGTTATCCTGGTGTCATGTTGATCGGTACGAATAAAAAGGGATAAGTCCTATGAAATTATGGTTTTGCGAATGATAATCAGTGCAAAAGAGTTATTTCTTAATCAAAGCCACTTGCAGGGCTTCTTGTAATGAGCGTATGCCGATGACTTCTATCCCATCGGACGCGATCTCCTGACGGCGGAAGGACTTGGGGGCCAAACAGCGTTTGAAGCCCAGCTTGGCCGCCTCGTTCAAGCGCCTGGGTAGTTGCCCCACTGCCCGGAGCTCTCCTGAGAGGCCGATCTCGCCCACGATGGCCAGGTCGGCCGCCACAGGAGTGTTCCTGAAACTGGAAGCGATGGCAGTGGCTATTGCCAGGTCTGCTGCTGGCTCGTTTATCTTCAGTCCCCCCACCACGTTGACGAAGATGTCTTGATCGGAGAGCCGCAGCCCCACCCGCTTGTTGAGCACGGCTGCCAGGAGGAGCAGCCGGTTGAAGTCTACTCCATTGGCTGTCCGTCGTGGCAGGCCAAAGCTGGTGGTGCTGGCCAGGGCCTGGATCTCCACCAGGAGAGGGCGTGTGCCCTCCAAAGTGACGGCTATGGTGGAGCCAGCCGCGTTGGGCAGCCGTTCGGCCAGGAATGCCTCGGAGGGATTGGCCACCTCGATCAGTCCTTCGCTTCCCATCTCGAAGACGCCCACCTCCGAGGTCGCCCCGAAGCGATTCTTGACGCTGCGAAGCAGACGGTAGGCGTGGAAACGATCTCCTTCCAGATAGAGTACGGTGTCTACGATGTGTTCCAGGACCTTAGGCCCGGCGATGGCGCCTGCCTTGGTGACGTGCCCGACGAGGAAGACCGAGATGCCTTCGCCCTTGGCTACCTGCATCAGCCTGGAGGCACACTCGCGCACCTGGCTGATGCTGCCCGCGGTTGACTTCAACTCGTCCAGATAAACCGTCTGGATGGAGTCAACCACCACCATCCTGGGCACGAGTTCCTGGATGTGCTCCAGGATGATGTCCAGGTTGGTCTCTGTCAAAAGATAGAGCTGGTCGGTGGTTATCCCCAGGCGTTCAGCGCGCATCTTCATCTGCCGCACCGACTCCTCGCCGGAGATGTAAAGCACCTTGCCGAGGTTTTCAGCCATCATGGCCGAGACCTGCAGGAGGAGAGTTGATTTGCCGATGCCCGGATCGCCTCCTACTAAGACCAGCGAGCCGGGCACAATGCCCCCTCCCAGCACGCGGGAGAATTCGGGCATGGGCAGTTGCACGCGCTCCAGGTCGTCGCCTGTCACCTCCGAGAGGCGCTGGGGCTTGCTACGCGGCACGGCATACGAAAGGGGAGAGCGTTCCTTGCTCTCCACAATCGTCTCTACCAGGGTGTTCCATTCACCGCAGTCCGGGCAGCGCCCCATCCATCTAGGCGAGGTGCTGCCGCACTGTTGGCAGACGAATTGCGTGCGCGCTTTAGCCATCTTTAAGAACCTTTAGTCACGATCCATTGAATCCTAACAGCTTTTTGTAAGCCCAGTATTCTTGCAGCTTTCTTTCCTCCCCTCTTAACCTTTCGTTAAGCGGCTGCTTGCCGTCACACACGGCTATGAGAGCTTGGGCTTGACTTCGAACTCAAGAGGCGTCAGCCGTTTTCATGGCGATGTATTACTGACGGCTTTAGGCATGTTCTTTCTCTAAATCGTCAAGTTCGGCGGCAAAGGGGAAGACCTTATAACGACCCAGATTAAGCAGAAATTCGACTCTGGACATTCCTGCCAATTCAGCGGCTCGACCCGATGAAAGTCTGCCCATTTCATATAGCTTGACCGCTGCCAGTATACGAAGTTCACGCCCGAAAGATTCGGCGTCTGTCTTTTCTGCAAGCAATACCTTTTCTGGGATCCCGATAGTAATTTGCTGGAAAGACATATTGACTCCTTCCACCGCCAATTTTACATCGCTTCGCTTCAATTTTGCCACCAATTCTCGATTCACAACGAGCGTGCCAACGGCATGGCACTGAGCGGCGGGCGGGACCCCAAGCCCACTACGTTTGAGGCCGCACAGTCCCGCTCATCCGCTGGAGCTGGTGCTAGCCCGCTTTGTCTTCTTCAGAAGTCTTTTCTACCGATGGAGGAGTTTGGAAATATCCATTCAAGTCTGCTATCAGTCGTGAGGTGAGGTCTCTCATGTTCTGAGCCATGGTCAATCGCATATCATAGCTTATCTTATGATTTTCTGCCGAAGCCCTCATGATAATGTCGTATTGGGCCGCAAAACTGATACAGGCAATTTGGGACTTGATAAGCGCGTCAACGCCAGATTGGATTCGCTCGATTGGGCGATACAAGAATAAAGCGATGATATTTGTTGCACCTAATCCACCAAAGAAAACAGTTAAAACAGTGTCATTCTTGAAGAAGCTCAAGACGATGGATGTAATCAACAAAGCTATGCCTACAACGAAGAGAACGATGCTCAAAAATCTGGCGAATCTATAAGCATTTTCTGCGGTTTTAATGGTTTTGCTCGTAACAGCAACATAAACCGGATTACGAAGAAAATTCGATTCAAATTCAGGAAAAGGTATCTTCTTTGTATCAGAAGAGTCTTGCGGGTTGGGGGACATAATTCATTTTTCCTTTCAGAAGAGTTACTAGACTGAATGAGCGGGCCAACTATTGATTATACAGAATTCTCTCTGTATAACCCCCTCCCCCTGGTTCGCTTTGTGTCTTGGGCTCTTTGTGGCTTCGCCTTGAGGGCTCAAGCCCGAAGGGTAAAGAAGAAACGTGTACCTGAACAGCTACTCAGTCGAAGATCTCTTCTGCCAAGAATTGAAACCCGGCCAGCACCTGCGAACTTACCACCTCGTCCTCGCTGTACTGCCCCAGCACCTCGTAGCCCTCTGGCGAGAGGGCCAGTACCTCCACTGTTTGTTCCTCAGGGTCAACCAGCCAACACTCCCGCACCCCATAGCGGCAATAGAGTTGCAGCTTGGTCCCCCGGTCCCGCTCCTCGGTGGAAGGTGAGAGGATCTCGACCACCAGATCGGGCGCCCCGGAGATGTTCTGCTCCCCGATGATACCCCGACGCTGGTGGCTGATGAACAGGATGTCGGGCTGCACAACAGTGCTCTCGGAGAAGACTACATCAAGGGGGGCATGAAAAACTTCCCCCAGCCCGTTTTCAAGCAAGAACTGCCTTAGGAGGGCCTGCAAATTCCCTGAGATGCGCTGATGCTTAACGGAAGGGCTGGGTACCATATACGCTTCCCCCTCGTAGAGTTCGTACCGCCGGCCATCATCGGACCAGGTCAGATAATCACGATAGGTTAGCTTGACAGGGATGGCTCTCACTGCCATGGTTTCTGTCTCCCTCAGGCCTGCACTCCAACCATCTGAGTGGCCTGAACCTGTTCCTGGGCTCTCAAGACAATCTCGCCGTCCTCCACATCAACCACAACCACGTCGCCAGTCTGGAACTCACCCGTTAACAACTTCTCGGACAGTGGATCCTCGACCAAACGCTGGATGACCCGCCGCAGGTGACGGGCTCCAAACTCGGTGCTGTAGCCTTCCCTGGCCATGAAGTCCTGGGCCTCGTCGGTGGCCCTCAGCTCTATCTGATGCTCGTCCAGGCGCTCCCTTATCTTGTCCAGCTCCAGGGTGACGATTTGCTTGATCTCCTCCTTGGTCAAAGCTTTGAAAACCATAATCCCCTCCACCCGGTTGAGGAATTCGGGGCGGAAGGTTCTCTTAAGCTGCGCCAGGAGCTTCTCACGCATCTCCTGGTAGGCTTGGTCTTCGCCTGGGGCCTCGTCACGAGGCACAGCGAAGCCCAGACTGGTTTCCCGTTTGATGAGCTGCGCCCCTATGTTGGAGGTCATGATGATGATGGTATTGCAGAAGTCAACCTGTCGCCCCCTGGCATCGGAGAGGCGTCCCTCCTCCATGAGCTGAAGCAGCATGTTGAAGACCTCAGGATGGGCTTTCTCCACCTCGTCGAAGCAAATGACGGAATAAGGGCGCCGGCGGACGGCTTCGGTAAGCTGCCCGGCGTCATCGTAGCCGACGTAGCCTGGCGGAGCCCCCACCAACCGAGACACGTTGTGGCGCTCCATGAACTCGGACATGTCCAACTGCACCAGGGCGTCCTCGCTGCCGAACATGAACTCGGCCAGGGCCTTGGCCAGCTCCGTCTTGCCCACACCCGTGGGTCCCAGGAAGATGAAGGAGCCGATGGGCCGCCTGGGGTCTTTCAAGCCCGCTCGTGCCCTGCGAACGGCTTTGGCTATGGTCGTTATCGCCTCGTCCTGGCCAACGACTCTCCCATGCAGGGCTTCCTCCATGTGCAAGAGCCGCTCCGTCTCCTCGCCGGCAATGCGGGTGAGGGGAATGCCCGTCCACATCGAGATGACCTCAGCCACGTCGTCGGCAGTGACCGACGGGCCTTCCTCCGAGAAATCCCAGCCCAGGCGGAGTTGCTCTAACTTATCCTGGAGCTCCACCTCCAGATAGCGCAGATCCGCTGCATCTTCGTATTGTCCATCCTCAATGGCGCTGTCTTTTTGGCGTTGCACGGCCTTCAAGCCGAGGTAGGTCTCCTTCAGGCCCTGAGTCTGGGGAGCCTTATACATGCGCACCCGGGAGGCCGTTTCGTCAATGAGGTCTATGGCCTTATCCGGCAGATACCTGTCGGATACATAGCGGGCGGCCAGGTGTGCGGCCGTTTGGATGGCCTCGTTGGATATCCTCAGCTTATGATGAGCCTCGTAGCGCCCCCTCAGGCCTTGCAGGATGTCAATCGTCTCCTCGACAGAGGGCTCTCCCACCATGATGGGCTGGAAACGCCGTTCCAAAGCGGCGTCGCTCTCGATGTATTTGCGATACTCGTCGGCTGTGGTGGCCCCAATGCACTGGAGTTCCCCTCGCGCCAGAGCTGGCTTCAGAATGTTGGCCGCGTCCACCGAGCTACCGGCGGACCCGGCTCCAACCAACATGTGTACCTCATCAATGAACAGGATACTATCTGAGTTTTTGATCTCGTCAATGACCCGCTTAAGTCGTTCCTCGAACTGGCCGCGGTATATGGTGCCGGCCACCAGCGAGCCAACATCCAACTGGATCAGACGCTTGTCGAGCAGAGGTGCCGGTGAATCGCCGGCCACGATGCACTGAGCCAGGCCCTCCACGATAGCCGTCTTACCCACTCCAGGCTCACCAATGAGGGCCGGATTGTTTTTCGTCCGTCGTGAGAGGATTTGAATGACCCGCTCTATCTCCACCTGCCGACCGACGACAGGATCCAGCTTGCCCTCCTCGGCCAGGGCCGTGAGGTCGGTAGCAAGTTGGTCAATGAGGGGGGTCTTTCTGTCTTCCCTAACACGCCCGGCGTAGACAGGGTTCTTCATCATGACCCGCGTGGTCTCGGTGCGCACCTTGTCCAGACTAACCCCCATGCTTTTCAGTACGTCAATGGCCACGCCGTCACCCTGGCGCACTAGCCCCAAGAGCAGATGCTCGGTGCCGACGTGATAGTGGCCCAAACGCCGCGCCTCGTCAAAAGCCAGCTCTATCACCTGTTTGGTACGCGGAGTGAGGTATACCTTGCCGAAGGAGGTTTGTCGGCTGGGGCCACTGACTCTCTCAATGACGTCTTGCAGCCGCTTTGGCTTGACACCCAAACTCCTTAACACCCTGCTGGCCACGCCTTTCTCTTCGTGCATCAGGCCAAGCAGCAGGTGTTCGGTGCCAATGTAGCCATGATGAAGACGCTGAGCCTCCTCCTGGGCCAGGCTCAGGACACGCTGAGCTCTTTTTGTGAATCTGTCGAGTTTGTTCGCCATCCCTATAGACCCTTTCGTCTATTCGCTCGGACTGTCCGAGCATAAGGTGTCTGTCAAAAACTGACAACGAAGCATAATTGCTTAAGAATCGCTATGGTCTGACGAAAGGGATTCAGCAGGCTGGAGGGTTTCAGCTATGGGAATGGCTTCTGGGGTTTCTTCAGCCTCTTCGCTCTCCACCTCGGCCAGTTCCTCTTCTTTTTCGCCCTCGCTTTGCACTTCGACCTCGTGCTCCTCAGACTGAGAGGTTTCGCTCTCGGCTACTCCAAGAGCTTGGGGGCTCTCTTCAGCGCCCTCGCCCTCCGCCTGAGTTAGCTCCTCTTCTTCTTCTTCTTTTTCCTCCTCCTGGCTTTTGCTCTCTGCTTCGAGTTCGCGCAAGGCGGCTTGCTCCATACGCCAGTCCAGGTCAGCGTACTCCGCCTTGGCCACGCTCTTCAGGCTGAGGCCGATGCGGTGGCGATCTGAGTCGAGGCGAATGATTCTCAGGGTGAGGGTTTCCCCTTCTTTGACTACTTCCTTGGGATGAGCGATGCGATCGTTCGATAGCTCTGAAACGTGGATCAGCCCTTCGATGTCATCCCCTTTGAGTCGGGCGAAGGCCCCGAACTCAGTCAGCTTGGTGATGGTGCCTTCTACCAACTGCCCCTCTGAGTATTTCTCATCAGCCTGGCTCCAGGGGTCGGGCTGCAGACGCTTGAGGCTGAGGCCAATGCGACGCTTCTCCTGATTGACGTTCAGGATGTAGACGTCCACCTCGTCACCTACTTGAAGTACTTCCCTGGAATGAGAGACCCGTCCCCAGGAAAGTTCCGACAGGTGGATCAAGCCGTCGGCTCCTCCTAAATCAACAAATGCACCGAAGTCGCACAAGCTGCTTACCCGTCCGTGGCAGGTGTCGCCTGGTTTGAGCGTGGCCAGCAACTGTTGCTTTTGCTCCCTGCGCCGTATGCGCTCGGCGGCTCGTTCGGAGAGGATCAGGCGGTTGCGCTTACGGTCCAATTCGATGATCTTGAGCATCAATTGCCGGCCGACCATCTTGGCTCGGCGTTCCTCGCGGGGCAGGCCCCGGTCCTCGTCCCACCGGGAGGGAGGAACCAACTGTGAGGACGGCACAAAGCCTCTCACCTGGCCCAGTTGGACGATCAATCCCCCTTTGTTGTGGCCAGTCACTGTCGCCTCGAAAACCTCTCCGCTCTCGAAGAGCTTCTCCAGGGATCGCCACTCCTTCTCCAGGTCGGCTTGGCGCAAAGATAGGACGATGCGGCCATTCTTGTCCTCGGGGTTTACGACATAGGTCAGCACCTCGTCCCCGACCTGCATCTCCTTGATGGCGGCTGGCCCCATGCTCTCCAATTCGCGGCTGGAGATGGTTCCTTCGTATTTCCAGCCCACGTCTATCAGGATCTCTTCGGGGCTAACTCGCACTATCCTGCCATCCAGAATGTCGCCTCGATTCAAGGTCTTGAAATCGTAGGCTCCCGCCGGAAGATGCTCCGCAGCATCAGAGCTCTGGCCTTCGACTACCTCTGGGGCCATCATTTTTTCTTCTACCACCAGGACGGTCTCTTCTTCCATGGAATCTCCCTTAGTTTTAGGTTGTCACCTAATTATACCAACTTTCGCGCTAAAAGGCAAGCAAAATCGCATCGCCATTTCAGCACAGCACCATCCGTAATGGCTGATAGCCCTGTCTGGGAGAAGCGACCCCAGGGTATCGCCGCTACGGGGCAGCGAATCCACTGAATTGGTGATAGAGCCTGCCAGAGCTGCTGGTGGCTGGACGCTCGGCCCATGCCACTACCTTGCCATCGCTATGGCGTCTATTTCTATCAGGGCTCCCAGGGCCAGACCCACCTCTACGGTTGAGCGGGCAGGCGGTTCGTTAGCGAAGAACTTGCCGTATACTTCATTCATGGCCCTGAAGTCGCCCATGTCCGCGAGAAAAACGGTGGTCTTGACTACTTTGTCCAGGGAACTGCCGGCAGCCTCCAGCACGGCGGAGATGTTTCGCAACACCTGGTGGGTCTGCTCCTCAATCCCTCCCTCGATCAGCTTGCCGGTGGCTGGGTCCAGGGCCAACTGGCCGGCGGTGAAGATGAAATGGCCCACGCGGATGGCCTGGGAATACGGGCCTACCGCCCCCGGAGCCTTCTTGGTGGCTATGACTTCTCGTTTCAATTGAATCCTCCTTGTAGTTATTGGGTTATTGGTTCATTGGTCATTGATCTCACTACCCGACACATAAAGAGAAACCAGGTTTTTTTGTCATCTGAACCAAGCTAGTGGTTGCTTTCTGGACGTTCTGGAACGCCCAGGAATGCCTTGTCGAGCGAAAAACCTGGTTTCTGATGGCCATGTCGGGTAATGAGGTCATTGATTCTCTACCCTTATTGCTCCTGCTCCCAGCATCCTGGCCAGGGCTTCCTCCAGAGCGGGGCAATAAGTAGTGGCGGCGTTAGGAAAATCCAACTGCACTCGCTTCCCGTCGCTGACTAGATACAGACTGAAGCGATCATCGCCTTCATAGCTTTGCAACAGGCTGTGCACCCGCCCCAGGCGTTCGCTGTCTTGCTCCCATTTCCCGGTGCGGGGGATGGTTACGTGAAGGTGCCGGGGTCTACCGGGCCGGTATTTCTCTTCATTCACTGGCTGACTGGTCAGTAAATAATCTTGAACCGATTCGCAAATCACCTTGGGTGACCTGCCCCTTGTATCCACCCTGCCCTTGACGATCAGGATCTTGTCGTCTTGCCAAAGCTCACGGGTCTTCTCGTAGATGTTGGGGAACACGATCACCTCTATGTTGCCTTGCAGATCTTCGAGGTTCACGAAAGCCATGGGATCGCCCTTCTTGGTAATATGGGGACGCACCCAGGCCACTACTCCGGCCAGGACCACTTTCTGGCCAGCCATCTCCTCTTCGATCTCGCCGCAGAAAGCGGTCACAGTCCCATCCAGGCTGGCCACTACCTGCTGTAGAGGGTGCTCGGAGACGTAGAAGCCAACCAGCTCCTTCTCCCAGCCCAGCATCTCCTTGCGAGGGACCTCAGGAACATCGGGCAGAGAGATGGAGCCTCCCATAGCCTGAGAGAAGCCACTGGAGGCATCGAACATGCTCAACTGGCCTACATCCTGGGCCCTGTGGGTGCTCTGGCTCAGGGCCATCATGCGATCAATGATGGCTAACAATTGGGATCGCTGGCCAAAGGCATCCAAAGCACCGACCTTGACGAGACATTCCAGGGCCCGGCGATTCACCTGGCGCAAATCAACCCGCTGGCAGAAATCCTCAATGTCCTTGAAGGGGCCGTCTTGCTCTCGAGCGGCCAGGATAACCTCAATGGGGCCTTCGCCCACGTTCTTCACTGCCCCCAGACCAAACTGGATAGCCCTGTTCCCCTCCCCATCCGCTTCTATGGTGAAGTCCAACTTGCTCTTGTTGACATCCGGTGGCAGTATCTCGATGCCCATCCTGCGACACTCGGCGATGAAGACACCGACCTTGTCGGTATTGTGTCGCTCCACGCTCAGCAGGGCTGCCATGTACTCCACGGGGTACTTCGCTTTGAGCCAGGCGGTCTGGCAGGTGATGACGGCGTAGGAGACGGCATGGGCGCGGTTGAATCCATAGTTGGAGAAATACTCAATGGCATCGAAGATCTCTTTGGCTTTTTCAGCTTCGATGCCGCCATGCTCGACTGCTCCCTCAATGAAGGTTTTCCGATGCTTGAGGAGCTCTTTCTCTTTCTTCTTGCCTACAGCCCGGCGCATCAGGTCGGCATCGGCAGCCGAGTAACCGGCCAATTCGGTCAGGGTGCGGATGATCTGCTCTTGATAGACGATAATGGCATAGGTATCCTTCAGGATGGGCTCCAGCTTGGGGTGGATATGGGTCACTTTCTCCCGCCCGTGCTTGCGGGCGATGTAATTGGGGATGAACTGCATCGGGCCGGGGCGGTAGAGGGCCAACACGGCCACGATGTCCTCGAAACCCGTGGGCTGCATGTCGGTGAGGACGCGGCGCATCCCCGACGATTCCACCTGAAAGATGCCGGTCACGTCGCCACTGGAAAGGAGCTCGAAGATGACGGAATCATCGGTGGGTATGGTGTCCAAATCCAGTGGGAGGCCGTGATTCTGGCGGATGAGCTCGACGGCCTTGCGCATGATGGTCAGCGTAGAAAGGCCCAGGAAGTCCACCTTGAGGAGGCCGATGTCCTCCAATATCTCCATCGGGTATTGGGTCACAACGATGGCCCCCTCCTCGCCTCTGGTTGGGCGATGCAGCGGGGTGTAGTTGGTCACGGGCGCATCGGTGATGACCACGCCAGCAGCATGGGTCGAGGCGTGGCGAGCCACCCCCTCCAAACTCCTGGCGGTATCAATGAGCTCTTTGACGTAATCCTTGCCCTCGTATAGCGCCTTAAGCTCTGCTACTTTTTCCAGGCCATCCTGGATTTTGACCTTCGGCCCGAAGGGAATCAGCTTGGCTACGGTATCCACCTCGTTTAGGGGGATGTCCAGGGCTCGTCCAGCGTCACGGATGGCCGCTCGCGCGCCCATGGTGCCAAAGGTGATGATTTGGGCCACCATATCCTGGCCGTATTTTTCCACCGTGTACCTGATCATCTCGTCGCGGCGCTCGTCGGGGAAGTCCAGGTCAATGTCGGGCATGGTCACTCGCCCCGGATTGAGGAAGCGCTCAAAGATGAGGCCATGCGTCAGCGGATCCAGGTTGGTGATGCCCAGGGTGTAGGCCACGATGCTGCCCGCCACGGAACCGCGCACGGTCCACCAGATGTCCTCATCCCTGGCGTGGCGCACGAGATCCCAGACGATCAAGAAGTACGTGTCGAAACCCATTTTATGAATGATGCCCAGCTCGTGCTGGAGACGGGCTTCGATCTCTGGCGTGATGACGGCATAGCGATTCTTCAAGCCCGCCTGGCACAGGTGATGCAGGTAACCCTCGGCATCGTAGCCCCCGGGCACCTCGAAGATCGGCAGGTGATAGCCCTTCCTCTCCAATCTCAGGTTGCATTTCTCGGCGATGAGCAGGCTGTTTTCCACTGCTTCCGGCACGTCGGAGAAGAGGGCGGCCATCTCCTCGCCGCTCTTGAGATAGAAGCTTTCATCCCCCATGGTCATGTGCTTGGGATCGTTGATGGTGGTGTTGGTCTGGATGCAGAGGAGGATCTCCTGGGCTTTGGCCTCCTCAGGCAGCACGTAGTGGGCATCGTTGGTGGCTACGAGAGGAATGTCCATCTCGCTAGACAGAGCAATGAGACCCTCGTTTATCCGTTTACACTCAGGGATGCCCTCGTGCCGCTGTAACTCCAGGTAGAAGTTGTCCCGTCCGAAGGCGTCGCGGTACCAGGCCGCCACCTGGCGTGCTCTATCCTGTTGTCCCCTCAAGATCAACCGAGGAATCTCCCCTGAGCCGCAGCCTGAGAGGGCGATCAGCCCCTGGACGTGCTCGGCCAGGTACTTCTTGTCCACGCGGGGTTTGTAGTAGAAGCCCTCGAGCTGCGCAGCAGTGGCTATCTGGAGCAGATTGTGATAGCCTTTGTTGTCTTTAGCCAGAAGGGTGGTGTGGTGAGAGCTTCTGTCTTTCTTGGAATCTCTCTGCTTCATGCCGCGGGGGGAAATGTACATCTCGATGCCGATGATGGGCTTTATCTTATGTTTCTTAGCTGCCCGGTAGAACTCGATGGCCCCGTACATCGCTCCGTGGTCAGTGAGGGCCAGGGCGGGCATGCCCAGCTCCTTGGCTCGGACGACCAGGTCCTCCACTCGACCCAGGCCATCGAGCAGAGAGTATTCGCTATGCACGTGGAGGTGAACAAAGGGACGCATAAAACACTCCTCTCCGATGCTGTCTGTATTATACTACAAAATGTTTTTTAGGGTAGCTCCGGGGGGCTGAAAACGGGCTGTCTGGAAAAATTTTAAGGTTGTAGAACCCTGACCCAACGAAAAAGCTCCGACCGTGGTTTACGGTCGGAGCTTTC
>CAZQDO010000067.1:0-16701 GCA_964592085.1 uncultured Anaerolineae bacterium
GGCTGGGGTCCTGCTGGCGGCAGGAGTGCCCTGCGTGCTGGCCATGCGCGAGTCAGTGAGCGTGGCTACCACCCTGGCCTTGCTGCGTCCCTTCTACGCCGCCCTGGGAGCGGGCAAGACGGCCCGCCAGGCTTTCGATGCCGCCCTGCCTGCCCTGCGCAGGCTGCCTCCCAGCCCCCTGACCAGCACCCCGGCGGCTGAGATCCCTGTGCTTATAGGCGACGACCAGGTGCGCCTGGTTGAACCGGGCACGCTGCCGGGAACGGTACGGCTGAGGCCGGAACCGCTGTTTGGTGTACCTGGACCGGGCGAGTCCGGCTTCTACGGGGTGTACCAGGATGAGCGTGAGCCCCGGGGTCGCAAGGGGCTGCTGGTGCGCCTGGCCCGAGCCCTGCTGCAGGGGGAGAAGCTGGTATGGCTGGCGGGAGTGGGAGGCATCGGCAAGACAGTGCTGGCTGCGGTTGCTGCGCGGCGGCTGAACTGGCTCTTTCCTGGTGGGGTGGTGTGGGCCTCGGCGGCCGACGTGGAGACCTTCCGCCTGGAGAACCTGCTGGACGCCTTCGCCCCGGTATTTCTGCCTCAGATGGGTATGACCTTCTACCAGTTGCCCACCGAGGCCCGACAGCAGTTGGTGTTGCAGTACTTGCGCGACCTGCGCACGCCAACCCTGGTGGCGTTGGACAACGCCGAGGTGGTGGAGGACCCATGGGTATTCCGCTTTCTGCGGACGCTGCCCGGCCGCAGTGCGGCCCTGGTGACCGGGCGGGCGGCCCCTGAGTGGGGCGGCTGCGTGGTAGACGTGCAGGCCATGGAGCCGGATGAAGGGGTGCGCTTCCTGGTGCGGGAGATGCAGCGGGCGCGGCAGGATCCAACCTGGGGGTTCGTGGAGCTGTGGGGCCGGCTGCGCTGGAGAATAGGTCAACGAGACCGGGAGCGGCTGCGAGAAGTAGCGGAGCGACTGGATGGCCATCCCTTGGCCCTGCTAGTGGCGGCGGGGCTGATGCGCACTGAGACTCTGGAGGGAGTGCTCAAAGCTGTGCGGCAGAATCCGGCAAGGGGGGAGGTAGGGCGGCGGTTCGACTTCTCCTACAGCCGCTTGGCCGAAAGCCAGCAGGCCCTGCTCCACCGCCTGGCTGCCTTTGGCAGCGACGTGGCTCCCTGGGCCGTTGAAGCAACCTGTACCGCTTTCGAGGACGACACCCTGCCCGGCTGGCAGGACGGCCTGCACGAGCTCTGCCGACGGTGTTTTGTGGAGACGGTAGCCCTGGTGGGGATGGACGAGGAGGGACGGCGGCATGAGCTGCGGCGCTACCGGCTGCATCCAGTGATGCGCCAATACGCGGCCCTCAAGGCCGGTGACGAGGTCATGAGGGTTTACGGCGAGCGTATGGCCAACCTCTTCCTGGCCTACGTCCAACAGTTCCAAGAGGACTTCAACGCCTTGGAGTCCGAGCACGCCAACCTCCTGGCGGCCATGGACCGGGCCTACGAGTTGAGAGCATGGGAAGTGGTGACGGGGCTTATGCACTCTGAGGTACTTACGCCGTACTTCTTGACCCGGGGCTACTGGACTGAAGCCCGTCGTCGTCTGGACAAGGCAGCCGAGGCAGCCCGGCGGCTGGGGGACCGGGAGGACGAGGCGGTCTTTGTGGGCAATGCAGCTATAGTGGCCCAAAGCCAGGGGGACTGCGAGACGGCGCGGGAGGGACTGGAGCAAGCTAAGAAACTCTGCGAGGAACTGGGCCAGCAGAGAGGTTTGGCGGCTGTGCTACACCAACTGGGGATGCTGGCCCAAGACACCGGTGACTACGACCAGGCCCGCCGCCTCTACCAACAAAGCCTCGACATCAAGCAGCAACTGGGTGACAAGGCCGGCGTGGCCACAAGCCTGCACCAACTGGGCAATGTGACCTACCTGCAAGGCGACTACGAGCAGGCCCGCCGCCTCTATCAACAAAGCCTCAACATCAAACAGCAACTGGGCGACAAGGCCAGCGTGGCCACAAGCCTGCACCAACTGGGGGTGCTGGCCCTGCACACCGGCGACTACGATCAAGCCCGTTGCCTCTACGAACAAAGCCTCGACATCGCCCAGCAACTGGGCGACAAGGCTGGCGTGGCCGTAACTTTGCACCAACTGGGGATGTTGGCCCAGCATACCGGCAACTATAACCAAGCCCGCCGCCTCTATGCTCAGGCTGCCGCTACCTTCGATGATCTGGGGGCACGCAAGGAACAGGCCGGTGTCCTGCACCAACTGGGTAGACTGGCCCAGGACACCGGCGACTATGCCCAGGCCCACTGCCTTTACCAACAAAGCCTCGACATCGAACAGCAACTGGGCAACAAGGACGGCGTGGCCAAGAGCCTGCACCAACTGGGGATGCTGGCCCAGGCCACCGGCGGCTATGACCAGGCCTGTCGTCTCTACCAACAAAGCCTCGACATCGCCCAGCAACTGGGCGACAAGGATAACATAGCCCGCTCCCTCGGTCAACTGGGACGGGTTGCCGAACTGGGGAAGGACTACGTGACAGCAGTTCGGTACTGGGCGCAGGCCCTGGAGTTGCTCGAAGCATTGAGAGCGCCTGACAGAGAGATTGTGCGACGGTGGTTCGCCAGACTCCGTGAAGAACTCGGCGAGGACCGATTCAACGAGGTGCTGGAGGAGGCAGCAAGGGGCACAGGTTAAAGGAGACTATCGAAGAACCCTGCTCAGCCCCGACTGGACATGAAGTGTCCAGTCTACAGAGCAGCACCCGATGAATTCGGGCTTATTGACCGTCTCCCAGCCTCGTTAGCGAGGCGCTGCTCCGTAGCGCGGTGACTTTATCACCGCGCGGCCGCTGGCAAAGCGCCGCTGTGGTAGTTTTTCGATACTCTCTAGAGCCATCGGGCTGACACAAAGCATGGCACGTCAAAGCGGGGGGATAGAGAATGTGTGAGAAACTGTCAACGGATTTCTAGAACGGATTGAACGGAAATCGCCGTGTGCGAGAGGTCAATCCGTTCAATCCGATCCCCGAATCCGTTGACAGTTTCCCTCATCTCCCCGACTAGGGGGTCAGTTTCATCAGCATCTTCTCACCTCCCAGGGTCTTACCGCTTCAAAAGCCCGATCACTCGGTCAAGGTACATGTTGGTAGACACGTGAAATATGGCAGGCGGCACAATGTTCTTTGCCCTGAGATACATGTAGCCCAGGATCAAACCGCCGATCAGCGTTTGAAAGCCGAGGGACAGATCATCGAGGGGATACTTGAATCCGTGCTGACTGAGCCGAGACAGGATATGGGACAGGCCAAACAGCAGGCTGCTCAGCAGCAGACCTGGGCGCTCCCCCAGCCAATCACACAAGCGGCGCATCAGGTACCCGCGATTGAAGACCTCTTCGGCCAGACCAATGTAGACGAGTTGCTCCACGAGCTCGCTCAGCAGTCCCCGATCCGCGCCGACGAACACGGTCGGCACCGCCAGGCCGACGACTGCGTACAACGCATAACGCCCGTACCTCTCCTTCGGCACGACCAGCCCCAGGGCGCTCGCCCCGCGCTTCTCAACCAGGTAGACGATCAGGAGTGGCACGATCCAGAAGAAGACGAGCGTGGCGATTGGTACCACGGGGACTTCTCTCAAAGACGGGACGTAGCGTCTGAGCAAAAACAAGCCACACGTGACAGCTTCCGCCAGAACGAACACGGCGAGGGCGATGAGGGCAAATCGTCTTGTATCTGCTGAGTGTTCTCTTGTTTCCATCATTCGACACCAAGTCGCTATTTGCGCCGCTCCTCCTGCACGATCATGCCGTCAGAGAGGTGAATCGTGCGGTCAGTCCTTTCCGCCACGCCGGGGTCGTGGGTGACGATGATGAACGTCTGGCCCTGGGTCTGGTTCAGATGGTGTAGCAGATCCATGAGTTCGGCGGCGGTGTGGGTGTCCAGCTCGCCCGTGGGCTCGTCGGCCAGGATGATGGACGGGCGGTTGATGAGGGAGCGGGCGACTGCCACCCGCTGCTGTTCGCCGCCGGAGAGCTCCGCCGGCCGATGGGCGTACCGATCTCCCAGGCCGACCTGCTCCAGCAACTCCAGGGCGTGGCGGTGCCCCTCGGCGCGACCCACCCGCGAGTAGCGCAACGGCAGCATCACGTTTTCCAGCGCCGTCAGCGAGGGCAGCAGGTTGAACTGCTGGAAGACGAAGCCGACCATCTGTTGCCGGATGCGGGGCAACTTGCGGCGGGGCAAGGCGGTCACCTCCACGCCGCTGATGAGTACCTTCCCCTGGGTGGGCCGATCCAGGCAGCCTATCAGATTGAGCAGTGTGCTCTTGCCGCTGCCCGACCGTCCCATCACGGAGAGGAACTCACCTTCCTCAACCACCAGGTCCACACCCTGCAGCGCTTGTACCTCTGTGAGCCCCATCTGGTATATCTTGACCAAATTGTGCGTTTCTACGATAGCCATCTCTTGCTCCATGCGAACTGCTTACCTCGCAATGTTGACTTCGCCTGCGTCAGACCTCCGAGGTCTTATGAAATGGCTTTAGGATGGCGAAATCGTGGCTTTTGCAAGCATTTCTATGGATGAAATCACTCGTCGGAGACCTCGGAGGTCTAAACCTGACATTGTCGGATTATTCCGACTTCTGGAACTCTACCCGCGCCGACATGCCCCACCTCAGCGCCGGGTCGAACTCGTCCAGCGCAATCGTCACCTTGTAGGCCACGTCGCCGGTGGGCAACGTCGTGGGACTGAGGTCAATCTTCTCGATGCGGCCGGTCAGCGTCTTGGCGTCGAAAGCGGTGAAGACGAGCGTGACGGCATCCTCCAGGGCAATGCGAGTCACCCCCCACTCATCCAGGTCCTCAGTCTCGACTTTCCAAATGGAGAGGTCGGCCACCGTCACGACGGGCGCGCCGGCTGCGATGGGGCTACCCTTCTCCACGGCCACCGCGCTGACCATGCCGTCGAACGGCGCGCGAATCTCCACGTCCAGCAGGCGGGACCTGGCTCGCTCCAGCTCGGCCTCGGCCTGGCGCACGCGGAGCGCCGCCTGGGCCACAGCGAGCTCGTCGGGGCCGGTCCGCAGCCGATCCAACGCTGCCTGGGCCTGGCTGACCGATGCTTCGGCCTGTGAAACCGATGCCTCGGCTTGTTTCCCTCTCGCTTCAGCCTGAGTTACCGATGCTTCGACCTGCGTCAGGTTCGCTTCTGCCTGGGCCACGCTCGCTTCTGCCTGCGTCACATTTGCCTGCGCCTGGGCCACGGACGCATCGGCTTGAGCCACCTGGTCATCCACGCCATCCACTTGTGCCTGGGCGTTGATCACCCCTGACTCGGCGGCGGCGACCGAGGCACTGGCTGCTGCCAGTGCTTCGTCGGTCGCGCCCTCCTGGGCCTGCTGGACCTGCAGCTCCGAAATGCGCGCTGAAAACTCCGCCACCCCGACCGACGCCTTGGCCAGGTCTTTCTGGTAGCCAGGGACGGGTTGCGCTTGGGTGGCATCTCTGTTCAACTGGGCCTGCCACAAGCTGTTCTTGGCGATCTCCCAATTCAAGCGGGCAATCTCCACCGCCGTCTCATCTGGGCCAGCCAGCAACGCAGCCAATGATGCCTGGGCACTGGTCAGTGATGCCTGTGCGCTTTCCAGTCCGGCCTCGGCGGCGGCGCGGGTGCCCTCCAGCACGTCTCGAGCTCGCACGGCGTTGGTCAGGGCGATGCGGGCGCTGATGAGCCCCGTCTGTGCACTGGTAAGGCTCGCCCCCGCGCTGGCCAAACTCGCCTCCGCGCTAACCAGGCCCGCCTCCGCGCTGGTCAGACCCGCCTCTGCGCTGACCAGGCCCGCCTGGGCGCTGGCCAACGTCGCTTCGGCACCGGCGATGTCTTCGGGCGAGGCGGTCTTGATCGTCTGGCTGTAGGTCAATCGGGCAGCGGTCAGCGCATCCTCCGCCTGACGGACAGCCCACTCCAGGTCCGTCGTGTC
The DNA here is from genome assembly GCA_964592085.1 of uncultured Anaerolineae bacterium. GTDB lineage: Bacteria > Chloroflexota > Anaerolineae > VGOG01 > VGOG01 > CAZQDO01. Next base: position 5,980 of record CAZQDO010000067.1, read on the forward strand.
CAGCCGGGCGATGACTTGACCAGCCGAGACCTGGTCGTCCACCTCGACGGTCAGTTGCCCCACCGTGCCCGACGTGGAAAAGCTCAGCGTCTCGACGCGGGCTGGCACCAGCTTGCCCCGCACCCGGATGACCGAGTCCCCAGCCGCCAGCGGTGCTTCCATTGTGGTGGGCGTGGTGGCTGGCTTGTTGATGAGCCTGGGCGCCAGCAGGCTTCCACCGACGCAGATGCCCACGCCAACGACGATCAGCGCGACGATGATAATGACCAGACGTCTCATTACAGTACCTCCTGTGCTTAGGATCTGTTAAGAAATAACTCCCGTTTTCGACACTAGCAAAAGTCATCCTGAGCCTGTCGAAGGACGACTTTTGTGGCTCTGGGGCTTGAAAACCCGCTCAAAATCACCCTTCGACAAGCTCAGGATGATTTCTCGCTAGACACCATGCGGGAGGTTATTCTTTTACAGCCGCTTAGTACCTATCCGAAAACCCGCTCTGAGGCCCGTCCCTTCGACTACGCTCAGGGCAGGCCCCGGGCCGATTCCCGCCCCCGTCCCCGGGGGCGGGAGCAGTTGTCGGATAGGCTCTTACTCTGTTCTCAAGGCAACGACGGGGTCCAGGCGGCTGGCGCGCCAGGCTGGATAGAGGCCGGCAAACATGCCCAACAGCACGGTAAACAGGATGGCCCCCACAGCGAGTCGAGGTGTGACCAGCAACACGTGCATGTTTTCCAGATGGGTGGTGATGGTATTGATGATGTGCGTCGTGCCCCAGCCGAAAGCCAATCCCGTCAGGCCCCCCAGCCCGCCGATGACGCCCGCGTCCAGCACGATCTCGGCCAGAATGTCTGGATCGCTCGCGCCAACGGCTTTCTTCAGGCCGATCTCGCGGGTACGCTCGGAGACGGCCATGATCATGGTGTTGATGACACTCAGGCCACCGACGACGACCGCCAGCACGCCGCTGGCACTGAGGATGAGGATGAAGATGGTGAGGGCCTGGCGTATTTCCTGGCCGGCCTGTTTGCCAGTATAAGTTCCGGCGCTGGGCAGTTGCTCTTCGATGCGTTCGGCGACGACCTGTGGGTCTTGATCTGGCGCAACCAGCGCGGTGATCAAGCCCCCTGCACCACGCGGCCACCCGAGCAGGCTGGCCAGAGCATCCATAGAGACGAATGCCTGGCTGTTGAAACCGGAAGCCATCACGTTGTTGGCCTCGCGTTCGTAAATGCCGATCACGACGAAATCGCGGTCGCGGATGGTCAGGGTGCTGCCAACGTCCAACCCCCGCTGCTCGGCCAGATCGAAGCCTACTACGGCCTCGTTGGTGCTGCCCGGCGTCAGGAAGCGCCCCTTCCACAGACGGGCAGGAAATGGCGTGTTGAAATCCAGCTCGCCGGTGGGCGAATCAATGCCGTAGAACGTCTCGGCCAGTTCGTCGTCAGAGGCTTCCTCTTCGATGGTGCCGCCCCAGGCGCTGATCACGATGCCGCGCACGCCCTCGGTGTTCTCCACCAGGCGGCGGATAGCTGTGCCGAAGGACACATTGGGATTGGTAGAGTAAACGGCAATGCGATCCGCAGCGGCGGTCTCCACAGCCTGGACCATACCATTCAGGTATTCGCTCAGGCTGCCGATGACGGTCAGGGCAAGGATGCCTACTGCCACGCCGCCTACGGTCAGGATCATGCGACCCTCACTGCGCAGGGCGTGGGTGATCCGTCGGAAGAAACCTCTCCGCGTGAAGTCGATCTCCACGATGCCCCGCAGTGCCATCACGGGGTCAAGGCGGGCAGCGCGCAGGGACGGATACACGCCAGCGCCCATGCCCAGCAGCGCGGTGAAGATCACCGCGCCTATCGCCAGGCGCGGCGTCGTCACGAAGATGCTCATGCCGAAGGCGGCATCCATCATGGCGTTGGCCAGGTGCGTCGTCCCCCAGCCGACCAGCACGCCCATCACGCCCCCCAGCCCTCCGATGACGCCGGCCTCGATGACCACCTCCGACAGCACGTCGCCGTCGGTGGCGCCCAGCGCCTTCTTCAGTCCGATCTCGCGGGTGCGCTCGGTCACGGACATGACCATGGTGTTGACGATAGTCAACCCGCCGACGAGAATGGACAGCGCAGCCAGGGCCATGAAGATCAGATTGAAGATGATCATCGCCTGGCGGTCCTGTTCTCGCGCTTCGCTGGGCAAGCGAAGATTGACGCCATCCACCTGTTCTAAGATCCGCCGCGCCACCTCGTCCGGGTCGGCGTCCGACGCGACGATGGCGGTGACAGTGCCAACGTACCAGGGATTCTTGAGCACGCGCCGGGCGGCCTCGTAGGAAATCTGTACGAAATTGGCGGAGGAATTGGGGATGCGCTCCCAGATGCCAACCAGGGTGAACGTGTAGTCTCGGAAAGTGATGGCCTGTCCCACTTGCCAGCCGTGCTTCTGGGCGATGTCGTAGCCAGCGATGGCCTCCTGGTAACTGCCGGGGGCGGGAAATCGCCCTTCGCGGAGCTTGATGTCAGTGCCGACAGACCAGGGGAAAGCGTATTCCATTCCGGGAATGTCGGAAGTCGTGCCGCTGAACATGTCCGGCCCGGCGAGGGACGCGCTCTGGTCGTCGGGGTCGAGTTGGCCAGAGAGTTCCTGCAGCGTGCCCAATACGCCTGGCACCCGGCGAAGCTGACGCAGTGTGCCTGCATTGATCGGGTTCTCCCAGTCCTCCGACCAGATGCGGATGCGATTGACGGAGCCGCGCTCGCTACGGGCGATCATGTCGTTCATAAATTCGCTCAGCGAGCCGGTGACGGTCAAGGCAAAAATGCCGACGCCGATGGCAAACAGAGTCAGCAGGGTACGGAGTTTGCGGCGGAACAGGTGAGAGAGAATCTCGTTCATGGAAAATCAGTGAGTTGGTAGGTGTGATCAGCAATACCTATGATTCATAGGTATTGCTGATATTATAGGATATTTTGCCAGACTTGTCAATTTACAACTGAGCTTATTACAGAACCACCTTCTCTGGCCAGGGGTCTTGCTTTGAAGTTCCCCAGAGCTGGCTGATGTATTCTATTGAGAACAGGTCCTGTAATACATGCAGCCAATAAGTGCCGTCGTCGGAAAGCACGATCTCATCTCCATCATCTTTCTTCAAGAATCCGAGGAGGGAGAATAGCTTGATGTACTTTCCGTAGACCTCGTCAAATTCCTTGCCAAATCTTTCCTGGAAATCGCTTCTTTTGAATCTCGTCTCATAAATCCTCCAGTAAAGCCAACCTGCCATTTGCATGTTCTCTGTCAGATCAAGGGACAGGGCAATGGGCAGCCTCCCGTTTTCAAGGGCCTTGATATACTCTTGAACATTGAAGGTGTTGAGGTAGAAAACGTCTCTCAGGTAAGAGCCTCCGCTGGCACCCAGGCCAACGTAGAGGGGGACGGTCACGGAACAGTACCTTGGAACTCCTGGCCTGGTGAAGGCCCAAACGGAGGTCCTTTCAAAGCCGGCGTCATAGAAGATCCTCTCCAGGATGCCCAGCATCTTCTTTTTCTTGAAGATGCTGGAGAGGTGGTGATTGCTTTCCCTGGCAGTCTGTCCCAGTTTGGTGTAGGGGAACCTGAAAAGCGGGTAAGCCGCAACCTGATCAATGCCCATTTCGACCAGGGTGTGGCCAGCTTGCTCCACCTCGTCATAGGTTTGACCAGGCAGGGCAAAGATGAAATCCGCATTGACGCACTTGAATCCGTTGCTGGCAGCTCGACCGACTGCTGTCATAACCTGCTCGACAGAATATGGCCTATGCAGAGCCTTCAAGTGGCGGTCTTGAAGAGCCTCCACCCCGATACTCAGATGCCCTACTCCGAGGGATCTGATGGCATTTAGGCTCTCTGAGGTCAAGTCATTGGGATGGCTCTCCATGTGAATGTCGCACTGCATGTTGAAGGCCTCGAAGACGTGCTCCAGAATCTTGTCGAGACCGCTGTAGAGCATGGTAGTGGGTGTTCCGCCACCAATGTAAGAAGAAGTTACAGGCTTGTTGCCAATCAACGCAGAGTAGATGTCAATCTCCTTCTTGACCGCGTTTGTGTACCTTTCCGCTACCTCAGGATGATAAATCTCCTTGTTATAAGGACAGTACGGGCAGATTTGGCGACAGAAGGGGATATGGAGATAGAGACCAAACTCGGCTATCTCCTGAAACCTGCTTTCGAGCAAGGGGACATCGCTTTCCAGGGCGACATAACTTTCTTTGGTCAACAACCTCTTGAGTTGGGTCCTGAGGAAACCTTCGAGCCACATTACAATTCTCCAATCGTATCGCTGAAGATTGCCAACAAGGTAGCCCACCAGAGGGTGACGAGCTGTTGTTGTATGGGCGGGCTCTTGGTCTGTTTCTGGCTAAGGCGGAGGTCGTAGAGGGAAAGGGTGGGGACTGCGATCAGGAAGAGGCCGAAGAGCAGATAGAGAGGGCCAGGCCGCTGAGCGCTGTTATAGGTGAGGGGCTTGGTCGTCACCCCGGCGAACACCCAGGGGGTATAAGCTTCCATGGCCACGAAGTTCAGGGTCAGGAAATAGACGAGGATGACCAGGGGACGCTGTTTCCCAGCCAGCTTGCTCGGCAAAAGGGTCACGCTCAAATGGAACCAGAAGGGGACGGCGAAGGCGACGCTCCAACCCCACCACCAGGGTAGGGCACCCTCCTCCGGCGAGACGTTGATGTAGGTCAGGGTGTTCAGGAAGGAGCCCGAGAGGGACCAGAGCGTGGCACTGGCCAGCCAGGAAACCCTGCTGCGCGGACTGCGGGTGACGATGTAGAAGCCCAGCCACAGGGAGATGGTCAGACAGACAAAGTCGATGATGGACGTCAGGGTGAACAAAGAGGATCCCATGATTCCGATAGCCTTCAACCTTGAGTCATCCCACCCAGTGTCCCCGTATTAGCACCTGAAAAAAGTCACCCAACAGGGGCGTCCTCGCTCTGTCCGGGTGGCAGGGTCGCCCCCTGGGAGCAGGAATTTCTATCTGCTTACTGAGTCTCAGTAGATGGAGAATGACTAGCAGAGGCGGCTCCCACGCCTGTCCTGAGCCTGTCGAAGGGCCGCCGATTCGCGGGCATGGGAGCCCGCTCTGCTTCAAAATCACCATCTATTGAGTCTGGCGAGAGGGGGTGATCAGTTGGAGCTCGCCCTCTTGCGTCGTGCTCTCTCTGCCCGCACCTGCTCGGTGATGTCGCGAGAACTGAGGACAATCCCCGCCACGGTCGGGTTATTGAGCAGGTTTTTGGCCACGACGTTAAGATTGCGCCACGAGCTATCTTTATGTTGAAAACGGAACTCGAAGGATGCGATACAACCTGGAATTTGGAGTCCATCACTGAAGACGTCAATGACACTCAGCACATCGTCCGGGTGAATGAACTCGAACAAGTTCTTGCCAATGAGTTCTCCCGGCTCATACCCGAGCATCTGTTCAACAGAGGGACTTTCGTGGTGTATGGTGCCGTCGTCATTCACGATCGTGACGATGTCTAGCGCGTTTTCGATTGGCATTGGATAGCACTCTCACTGGTGTCGTTTTTACTCACTTGTCTGAGATGAGGATTCAAGGGAAGTCAATCCTGTGCGAATGGCGTGCTTGGTGAGATCGGCCATGTTGTTAATGCCCAGTTTCTTGTAGGCGTGCCTGCGGTGTGCCTCGATGGTCTTGGGGCTCACGGCGAGGGCAACGGCAGCATCCTTTGTGCTGTGGCCTTCGACCAGCAGCTTGATCACCTCGATCTCCCGGTCTGACAAGGCGGGAAAACCTTTGGGATCGGGGGCTGGTGGTTTTGCCAGGAAGCCGTCAAGCAGAGCCTTGTTTATCTCAGGGCTCAGGTACACTCGACCTGCGACCACGGTCTTGATGGCGTGGGTCAACTCCTCAGAAGCACATTCCTTTAACAAGTAGCCTGACGCGCCTGCTCTGAGCATTTTTTTCACAAACTGCGTTTTCGAGTGCATGGACAGGGCGAGGACTTTGACATTGGGATTCACGGCGGTGATTTGACTTGCGGCTACGATGCCGTTCAAATCGGGCATGGCGATGTCCATAATAACCACGTCGGGTGCTAACTCCTGGGTGAGCCGCACTGCTGTTTGTCCGTTCTCTGCCTCTCCGACCACTTCCATGTCGGGTTCCTTCTCCAGCAGAGAACGGATGCCTTCGCGCAGGATCCGGTGGTCATCTGCCAAGACGATTCTTGTGCTCATGTCACTCCCTCCTCGTCATGGAGTCGTAGCGTTTTGGATGAGTGCATTCTGGCTATCTGTGTTGTCCTCAGGGCTCGATGGTGACTATTCCATTACGGATAGCCCACACAGCGAGCTCGGCTGTGCTCTTAATGCCCAGTTTGCCAAAGATGCGCCGACGGTGCGCCCCGATGGTCTTGGTGCTCACCTGGAGAGCGGCAGCGATTTGCTTGGTGTTCTTGCCTTCGATCAGTAGCCTGGCCACCGCAACCTCCCGAGACGTCAGTCGGGAGGTCCCTGTGTCATCTTCGGTCTCTTTCCAGCGCTCACGGCCCAGTTCGATCACAAGGCCCGCTATCTCAGGGCTCAGGTATTTTCCGCCTGCCAACACGGCCCTGATGGCACCAACAAGCTCCTCGAAGGCACAATCCTTCAGCAGGTAGCCTGCTGCGCCCGTATCAAGCATTTCCATCACGAACTGGATGTTGGGATGCATGGACAGTCCAATGACTTTGACATCGGGGGAGTCATTGATGATCCGGCGCGAAGCTAAGATGCCGTTTAGGCCAGGCATAGTGATGTCCATAACGACCACGTCAGGTGATAGCTCCTGGGCAAGCTGCACCGCCATTGACCCGTTCTCTGCCTCAGCAACCACGTCCATGTCGAGATGCTTCTCAAGCAGAGAACGGATCCCTTCGCGTACAATCCTGTGATCGTCTACCAGGAGAATTCTTGGGCTCATGTCATTTCCTTCTTTCTGTCGTGTCGTCGCAATTCAGTGGCGCCAGCAGAGTAACCCGAGTCCCGCGGCCGGGCTCGGACTTGATCTGAAGTTGCCCGCCGAGGTGCCCCAATCGCTCGCGGATGCTGAAGAGGCCGAATCCCTTGATCTCACTCCAGTGAGAACCGATGGGGAAGTCATCGAACCCCACCCCATTGTCTTCAATGACGATTCGTGCTGAGCCGTCATCTCTCCCGATGGCGACTTCGACGTGCTGTGCCTGAGCGTGCTTGACAACGTTGACCAGCAACTCGCGCACCGCCTGGAAGAGAACGATCTGAATATCTTCATCCAGTGGCTTGGGTTGTCCATCGTCCTTGAATTTGGCCCGGATACCGTGTCGTTTCTGGGTTTGCTCGGTCAGCCATTCCAGCGCCGCTTCGATCCCCAGTTGGTAGAGGATGGGCGAGCTGATCTCGAAGGTCAGCGATCTCGTGTCGCGAATGATGTCCTCGATATACTTGTGAATTTCTTGCAACGGTTCGGCGAACTCGGTGGAGGATGCCGCTTGCCGTAGCGCTCCCAACTGGATCTTGCAGATGGCCAGGGTCTGGCCAACCCGGTCATGTAGGGCCGTAGCAATGTCGCGGCGTTCCCGCTCCTCGATTAACGACAATTGGGAGGCCAGCGACCGGAGCTGCTTCTGGTAGCTGAGAACCCTCTCGTCAGCTTGCTTGCGGTGGGTGATGTCCCGGTCATAAACGGCGAGCCGTGTCACCTTTCCTCGTGCATCAAAGATGGGATAGAGACTATGGTCAAAGAATCTGCTCTCCCGCTCATCTTCGAAACGCACAGGTGAGCCAGAGCGAAAGACCTCATCAGCTTGTGCCTTTCTGAATTTGGCTACCGCGGGCGGCAAAAGATCATAAATGCACAAGCCGATCAGTTCATCTGTGTTCTTTCCGACGTTCTTGGCCGTTGCCTCATTTGCGCCCAGGATTGTTCCATTGGCATCTATCAATAGCGCCGCTTCGATGGGAGCGTTCAATAGTGCTCGCGCCGTTTCTTCTTTATCTCTCAGTTCTTCCTCTGCCCGCTTGCGCTCGGTGATGTCCCTGGCGATATTCACAATGCCTGTCGGGTTGCCAGCCGCGTCTTTCATGACAGCTGCGCTCAACTCCACAGGGACCCTGCTGCCGTCATTGGTGATGATTTCATAATCCCGACTCGTATCGTATCCCTGTTCTAGCACGAATTCAATACCGGCCCGTCCCTTCTCTCGATGGTCGGGAGAGATAAAACACAGGATTTCCTGCCCAATCAAGCTCCCTTTATTCTCAGTGCCGTACAGTTTCAGAGCGGCTTCATTTACGTCTATGATCTTTCCTTCAACGTCAATGATGATGATGCTATCTACCGACGTCTTGACAGCACTGGATAGGCGGATCAATTCTTCCTCCGCTCGCTTGCGCTCGGTGATGTCGCGGACTATCGTAACAACCCCGTGGGTTTCTCCTTCCTCATCGAGAATGGGGATCTTGCGCGTCTCGGTCCACATCGCGCGTTGCCCTGCCTCTGTTGACCTCTCTGTAACCAGTGGCTTGCCCATCTCCAATACCTGTTGATACTCGCTGCGAACCTCGGGCGGGAGAAAGGGGAATCCCCCGAGGATCTCTCTGGTGGTCGGATTCTCTCTGATTCCAAGCTCGGTGGCACGCTTGCGAAATGCCTCGTTGAACAGAACGAGCCGCAAATCGCGGTCAACGACGAGGACTAGATCGTTCATTGCGTTAATCGTCGTACGGTACCGCTCCTCGCTCTCCCGCAATGCTTCCTCCGTCTGCTTGCGCACCATGATCTCGGCCTGCAATGCTTCGTTGGCCTGGGCCAGTTCCGCGGTCCGTTCCTGAACCCGCATTTCCAACTCGTCGTTAGCTTTCTGCAGCGCTTCCTCTGCCAGCTTGCGTTCGGTGATGTCGGACATGATGTGAACAGCCCCGATGAGGTTGCCGTCCTCATCCAGCACCGGATCTGCAAAAAGGTTAAACCAGCGGTCGCCCCTCTGCAAGACTGCGGTTTCTCTGCAGCGGGTCTCTCGCATTTGCATGAAAGGACATTCTTCGATGGGTTCTGAAGTACCATGTACAAGCCCACAGCAGGTCTGGCCGATGATCTCGCCGAACGGTTTTCCCAGGAGATCTTTCATTGCCATGTTGCAACGCTCGATCTTACCTTCCAGGTTCAGCAGACAGACAGCGTCGTTAATGGCGTCGAAAGTGCTATGCCATTGCTGCGCCGCATTCCGCAGTGCCTGCTCCACTCGCTTCCGCTCGACGATTTCGCACTGTAACGATTGATTGGCATCACGCAGTTCGGCGGTGCGGTCCTGCACTTGCTGTTCCACTTCGTCGTATGCCGTCCGCAAGGCGTTCTCCACCCGCTGGAGCTCGCGCCGGAGCGCACCACGGATCCAGTCTTGCTCGGCGAGGATTGTTTCGCGGGCCTGGTGGGAAAAACCAGTTGCCAACCCGCCAAGCAGCGCGGCCAGACGAGGCTGCAACTCTGCAACTTGTTCAGTGAACAGACCCCCAGTGAGGTACCGGCACAGCACCTCCTGCGTTCCGCCCAGGGCCTCGGGTTCGAGGTAATGCAGGCTTGCCAACGACAGGCCAATGGCTTCAGCCCGATCGTGATCGAGTGATTCCGCGAGCAACAGCGCGATGGTCTCTTTGGTCAACCCGACCAGGTGCCGGCGCACTTCCACCGCTTTGAAGGGTACGAAGCTGGTTCTGGCGATGGCTTCGTACCAGTCGTCAGCGATGGCATGGCAACGACCGAGCAAATTCCTCTGGAGTTGTAATTGCTCTGCTGAGTTCATGCCATTTCTCCTGAACCGTCCGTTCACGAATCACGAGCCATGGTTACGCATCACTTTACGGCTTGCGTCCTATTCCCCCCCAGGTCATGCATTGCTCCGGCTGGTCGAAGAGAACGTCGTCGGACCCTTCTGGCCGCCAGAGGGGGATGTAGACCAGTCCTGGTTCAACCAATTCAAGCCTTTCGAAGAATTGTTGGACCTGAGGGCGTGTGCGGTAGTTGCTGGGAGTCGGTGTGCGAGCGCTGAGTTCTTGTACTTGCTCTGTGCACTCTGGCGCCGTGTCGCGCAAACCGTGGGAGATGGCGATGTAGCTGCCCGATGCCAGGGCACGGCGAAAAGTGCTTACCGCGTTGTATGCCTGGTCATCCTCCGGGACATATTGGAGCATTCCGAGGAACAGTACCGCCGCTGGTCGACTGAAGTCAATCAAGCTCTGCACTTCCGGGCGGTTGAGGATCTGATCCGGTTGGTGAGCGTCGCCCCAAATGGCGGTGGCATTGGGGTCGTCTTGCAGCATGGCCTGGCTGTGCGCCACGGCGATGGGGTCTATATCCACATAGACGACGTGGGTGGCAGGATTGACTTTTTGGGCCACCTCGTGCACGTTGCCGACGGTCGGTATGCCAGAACCGACGTCAATGAATTGGTCAATGCCCTGCTCGGCGAGGAAACTGACCATCCGCCGCAAACATGCGCGCAGGGCCTGGGCAACCAACCGGGATTGGGGATAGATTTCGAGCAGCTTCTCGCCCATCGCACGGTCAATCTCGAAGTTGTGATAGCCACCCAGCATGTAATCATAAACGCGGGCCACGCTGGGCTTGTCCAACGGCGTGCTATCAGGTATCCATTTTTCCGTACTCATTGTATTTCCTCCTATGTTGTGTTTTGGTTGTGA
>CAZQDO010000068.1:0-2403 GCA_964592085.1 uncultured Anaerolineae bacterium
CAATCCGTGTGGCTGGCGACGAGCTGGACGAAGACATCATCCAATATGCTCGCCAGAAGTACAACATCCTCATTGGCGAGCGGATGGCCGAAAAAGTGAAAATCGAAATAGGCTCCGCCTATCCCTTACCTGAAGAAATGACCATGATCCTGCGGGGGCGCAACCTCATCACCGGCCTGCCTCAAGCCATCGAAGTGAGCAGTATAGAGATCAGGGAAGCGTTATCCACTTCTGTGAACGTCATCGTAGATACGATCAAGAGTGCCCTCGACGAAACTCCTCCTGAGCTGGTGGCCGACTTGATGGAGCAAGGCATTGCCCTGGCTGGCGGCGTGGGTCAATTGCGGGGTCTGGCCGAACGGCTGTCCGATGAAACAAAGATGCACGTGTACGTCGCCGATGCTCCGATGACGTGTGTGGCCCTCGGAGCGGGCAAGGTCCTGGAGGATCTGGACAGATTGAGCAAGATCCTGGCCAGCGTAGAGTAATGAGGGCCGATCACGGCTGGCAATCGAGCGCTTGCGTCGAGGCGGGCAAAGGCCGCTTCCGCTTCCGAGACCGCCCGTCGTCGAAACACCTGTGTCGAGGCGGGCAAAGACCGCCCGTTGTCGAAACAAAGGAGTGAGCTCTGGTGAAGCGTCTGCCAACCAGATCCACAGTGCTCATCGTCCTCATTCTGCTGAGCCTGGTCGGAATTGCCTTAGACCAGAACGAAGACTTGCAGCCCATTGAAGACCTGGCGCTGCGCTTCGTGGTCCCCATTCAAGCCAAACTAGCCTCCCTGGCCAACAACATCAAAGACCTGACCCAGACCACCCGAGACATCGAGGAACTGCGCCGCCGCAACGAGGGCCTGCAGGGCCTGGCCGACAGCCTGATGATCGAGAACGTGCGTCTGAAGGAAATCGAGTCCGAGAACGAGGCCTTGCGCAGGCTGCTGAACTTCACCCAGGCCAACCCCACTCACGCCTACAAAGCGGCCGAGGTAAAAGTCCGGGTCATCGGTCGCGACCCCAGCAACTTCCTGAGCTACCTCATCATTGATTCAGGTTCTCAGCAGGGAATCGAAAAGGGCATGCCCGTCGTCACCGAGCGAGGGCTGGTGGGGCGCATCACCGACGTCGGTGCCAACTGGGCCAAAGTGATGCTGATCATAGACCCCTCCAGCTCCGTGAATGCGCTCATCCAGACCTCCCGAGCCACAGGGGTGGTGGAAGGTCAAGTCGGTGGAAGCCTGTTGATGAAGTACATCCCCCAGGGAGAGACCGTCAACGTCAACGACATCGTCCTCACCTCAGGCCTGGGCGGCAATTTCCCCAAGAAGTTGATCGTCGGCCAGGTCACAGCCGTCCACCAGCGAGACATCGAGATGTTTCAGCAGGCCGACATTCGGCCCACCGTAGATTTCAACAACCTGGAAATCGTCCTGGTCATTACCAACTTCTTGCCTGATGATTTTGAGAGGATGGTCCCATAGAGATGGTGCAAGGTTGGGTGTAGCATTGCATCAGCAGATGTCCGGAGGAAAACCAAGATGAAATGGCAAGAAATCCGCCAGCACTATCCTCAGCAATGGCTCTTACTTGAAGCCATCAAAGCGCATTCGGAAGCAAACAAGCGAATTCTGGAGCAACTGGCGGTTGTCAGTACCTTTCCTGACTCAGTTGCCGCTATGAAAAGCTATGTTCAACTCCGTCGCGAAGCTCCAGAGCGAGAGTTGTATGTTTTCCATACAAGCCGCGAGACTCTCGACATCACTGAACGCAGATGGCTAGGCATTAGGGGAGCGCAATGAATATACGCTTGCAGGATGGATTGCCATACATAATGGCATCTATCACACATCATGGTCAACAACTCGCCCTCGAAGATGTTCTGCTCGACACAGGCTCAGCCGGGACAGTCTTTCCTACAGACAAAGTCATGGCGATTGACCTGCAATACGAAGCTGAGGATACCGTACACGGGATTCGCGGCGTTGGCGGCGCAGAGTTTGTTTTCGCAAAGAAAGTGGACTGTTTATCGGTGGGTGAACTCCAAGTCAACGATTTTGAGATTGAGATCGGCGCAATGGACTACGGCTTCAAGATGGACGGCATCATTGGAATGGATTTCCTCACCCAAGTTGGTGCAATTGTTGATTTGGCCAAGTTGGAAATCTATCAGAGCGATCGAGGTGAGCCACTATAAGTATTTACGCCGCTATCCTACTGCTAGGCACCACTGCCATCATACAAACGACCGCGATGCCCCATCTGACCATCCTGGGCGTGAAGCCCGATCTCACGCTCCTGATGGTGATCTCCTGGAGCCTTTTGCGGGGGGCAAAAGAGGGCATGATCTGGGCTCTGGTGGGAGGCATCGGACTGGACTTGCTCTCAGGCGCTCCCTTCCGAACCTCCA